>NZ_JBEXTX010000062.1:0-47718 GCF_040614175.1 Amycolatopsis sp. NPDC006131 | reverse complement strand
TGCTCAGCGTGATCACCTGCGCCGGCTCGAACTGCTGGACCATGGCCGAGCCGGTCGAGTTCGTCACCGCCAGCACCCGCTTGCCCTTCAGGTCCCACGACCCGTGGCGGCGGCGCTTCGTGCTGTCACGCCGTCTCGTAGAGCGCGGCCGCCGAGCGAACGAGTGCGGCGACGGCGGTTGAGCGGCTGCTCGCCGGCCAGGCGAGCACGGTCGTGACCTCCGGCGCGTCGACGACGGGCACCGCCACGTGCTCCGGCCACTGCCAGGCCCGGCTGGACGCGGGGATGACGAGCAGCGTCCGCCCCAGTGCCACGAGCTGGGCCAGCTGCGACTGCGTGCGCACCTCCGGGCCGGGGCCGGGCGGGTAGGTGCCGTCGAGCCGGGGCCACCGCGCGATCGGCAGGTCCGGGACGTCGCTGACTTCGGCGAGCGTGAGCTGCGCGCGGGCCGCGAGCGGGTGCGCCGCGGGCAGGATCGCGACCTGCCCTTCGACGACGAGGTCCTCGGTGTCGAAGCCGGCGAGATCGTCGAACGGCCGGTGCATGATCGCCACGTCGGCCCGCCCGTCGCGCAGCAACCCGGCCTGCTCGCCCACTTCGCACAGGAGGACCTCGACCGGCGGCACCTCCGGTTCGGCCGCGGCGGCGTCCAGGAGCCGCTGCAGGAGTTCATGTGACGCCCCGGCTTTCGTCACGAGCACCAGCGGCCGGTGCGGGTCCGCGGCGCGGCGGGTGCGGCGCGCGGCGGCCGTGACCGCGTCGAGCGCCACCCTGGCTTCGCGGAGCAGCACCCGCCCGGCGTCGGTCAGCGCCACCCCGCGGCGGTCGCGGTCGAGCAGCCGGGCGCCGAGCCGCTGTTCCAGCTGCCGGATGGCGCGGGAGAGCGGCGGCTGCGCGATCCCGAGCCGCTCCGCGGCGCGGCCGAAGTGCAGCTCCTCGGCGACGGTGACGAAGTACCGGAGCTCGCGGGTTTCCAGATCACGCACGGTTTCGAGCCTACGCGCGCTGATACCTGCCGAGTATCACAGGATAGCGAGCTGATCTTGGACAGAGCGTTCCCGCGCGCCGAGCATGGGCCGCGTGAACGACACGAAGATCGCGCTGGTCACCGGCGCGAACAAGGGAATCGGTTACGCGATCGCGCAGGGGCTCGGCGCGATCGGCCACACGGTCGCCGTCGGGGCGCGTGACGACGCCCGCCGCGAGGAGGCCGTCGAGCGGCTGCGCGCCGCGGGCGCCGACGCGTTCGGGGTGGCCCTCGACGTCACCTCCGACGACAGCGTCGCGGCTGCCGCGGCGGCGATCGAGCGCAGGGCGGGACGGCTCGACGTCCTGGTCAACAACGCGGGCATCGGCGGCCGGACCGACGGCGGCGCGCAGGATCCGACCACACTGGACCTCGACGTCGTCCGGACCGTCCTCGACACCAACGTGTTCGGCGTCGTCCGGGTGACGAACGCGATGCTCCCGCTGCTGCGCCGCGCCGGTTCGCCGCGCATCGTCAACATGTCCAGCAACATGGGCTCGCTGGCACTGCGGACCGGCCCGGTGATGGCCGCCTACGCGCCGTCGAAGTCGATGCTCAACAGCATCACCGTGCAGTACGCCCGCGCGCTCGCCGACACGAACGTCATCGTCAACGCCGCGTGCCCCGGGTACGTCGCGACCGACTTCACCGGCTTCGCCGCGCCCCGGACTCCCGAGCAGGGCGCGGCCATCGCGATCCGGCTCGCCACCCTGCCCGACGACGGGCCGCGCGGCGGCTTCTTCGACGACGACGGCGTCATCCCCTGGTGAACCGCGCTCCCCGCGCCGCACCTCGCGGCGCGGGGAACGCCGTCTCAGAACAGGGCCGACGCCAGGTTCCGCCGGGCCGCCGCGACGCGCTCGTCGGCCGGGTCGAACAGGTCGAACAGGCCGACCAGGTGCTCGCGGACGCGGTTGCGGTCCGGGCCCGCCGTGCGGCGCACGGCCTCGATGAGCCGGGAGAACCCGTCCTCGACCTTGCCCGTCGCAACCTCGTAGTCGGCAGCGGCGAACTGCGCGTCCAGGTCGTCCGGGGACGCGTCGGCGCGCGTGACGGCCGACGGGTCGGCCTCGGACGCGCGGGCGGCGAACCGGACCTGCGCCAGACCGGCCTTCGCCAGCTCGTTGGCCGGCTCGACGTCCAGGATCCGCTGGTAGGCGGCCTCGGCGGCGGCGAAGTCACCGCGCTCGAAGGCGGCCTCGGCCTCGGTGAAGCGCGGGTCCTCTGGCTCCTCGGCGCCGCCCGCCCCGGACGGCGGGATGCCCGGCAACTTGCCCTTCAACGCCTCCAGCAGCTGGTCCAGCCACTGCCGGATCTCCGGCTCCGGCAGCGCGCCGGAGAACGCGTTGACCGGCTGCCCGCCCGCGATCGCCACGACCGTCGGGATCGACTGGACGCCGAAGACCTGCGCGATGCGCGGGTTGGCGTCGACGTCGACCTTCGCCAGCACCCAGGCGCCGCCGGACTGCTCGGCGAGCCGCTCCAGCACCGGGCTCAGCTGCTTGCACGGCCCGCACCAGTCGGCCCACAGGTCCACCACGACGAGCTGCTGCAGCGACCGCTCGACGACCTCGGCCTGGAACGTGGCCTCGGTGACGTCGATGACCGCGGCGCTCGCCGCGCCGCCGCCCCCGGACGGTGCGCCGCTCGACGGCGGTGGGGCGTTGCGCTGCGCCTCGGCCCTGGCCTTGAGCGCGGACAGATCCACCGCGCCGGACAGCGCGGCGGACATGGCGGCTGACTTCGCTGCTGATGCGCGTGGATTTGTCACGCTTCCATCCTGGCATGTACTGTCCGGCGTTTCACCGGAGGTGCTCCTCCAGCCGCTCCACTTTCGCTTCCAGCTGACCGCTGTCGAAGCCCGGCCGGATGTCGGCCTTGAGCACGAGCGACACCCGCGCGGCGCCCTCGCCCGCCGCCTCCACCGCCCGCTTCACCACGTCCATGACCTCGTCCCAGGACCCCTCGACGTTGGTGAACATCGCGTTCGTCGAGTTCGGCAGGCCGGAGTCGCGGACGACCTTCACCGCCCTGGCGACCGCTTCGCTGACCCCGCCGTCCGGGTCACCACCGGACGGGCTCACGCTGAAGGCGACGATCATCGGCTCTCCTCACACTTGCGACACTTTGCGCACTACCCTGCCCCCTCGGTCAAGAACCCGCTGGTAGCTTCCCTGCCATGAACCGCCCGCTGCCTTTCGACCCGATCGCCCGCGCCGCGCAGCTGTGGGAGGACCGGATCGGGCCGTCCGCGACGATGGCGGCGGTCACCGGCGTGATGCGCGTGCAGCAGATCGTCCAGTCGGCCGTCGACGGCGCGCTCAAACCGCACGGCCTCACCTTCGCGCGGTACGAGGCGCTCGTGCTGCTGTCGTTCGCGCGCCGCGGCGCGCTGCCGATGCGGGTCATGGGCGAGCGCCTCCAGCTGCACCCGACGAGCGTGACCAACATCGTCGACCGGCTGGAGAAGGACGGGCTGGTCAAGCGGGTGCCGCACCCGACCGACCGGCGCACCACGCTGGTGGAGATCACCGACGACGGTCACGCCCGCCTGGAGGAGGCGACGAAGGCGGTCACCTCGATCGACTTCGGGCTCGTCGGCCTCACGCCCAAGCAGACCGAGCAGCTGTCCGAGCTGCTCACCAAGGTCCGCAAGGCGACCGGCGACTTCATCGGCTGACTCAGCCGTATTGGGTGCTGCACGGCCCGGAGCCCTGCAGGTAGCCGGTGCGCATGGCCTCGACGCGGTTGAAGCCGCTGGCCGCGGGCTTCCCGTCGACGTCGGCCGCGACCAGCGAGTCCGGCCGCAGCAGGTCCGAGATCGCCTCGTCCAGGTCGCCTGCCGACAGCCGCATCTGCTGACCCTCCTGCGCGGCCACCGCAGCCCACGCGCCGACCAGGCACGCGGTCCGCAACCCGGCGTTCGCGTTGTCCAGCGAAGCGCCGACACCCTTCTGGATGCCCATCGCGTACCGGGACGCGACCTCGGAGAACGCCGCGAAGTCGCCGTGCCCGCCGCTGCTGGACCCGGTGAACTCGCCCTCCTGGTCCACCGGCTGTCCCAGCTCGGCCAGCGCGGCGAGGTCGATCCGCACCGTGTTGTCGCTCGTGCAGTAGGTGGCCGGCGGGGTGGCCGAGCCGTTCGGGCAGGACGCGCCGTCGTCGACGATCTCCGGCGCCTGCACCTTGGCGCCCGCGAACGCCTGGTCGAGGCTGTCCTTCAGCAGGCCGATCGCCTCCTGGTCGACCTCGATGTCGCCGTCCCGGTCGCCGGAGTCGAAGGGCCGCTCGGTGAGCCGCGGCCGGATGTTGTCCAGCGTCATCCCCGCGCACTCCGTCGGCCCCTGCTCGAACCCGATCTGGAAGGCGTAGGTCCGGTCGAACCCGGTGCCGTGCGCGGACCGGTCTGTCGCCGAGGTGCCCGCGCTGTCCCGCACCAGGAACAGCGACGACAGCGCGGAGTTCAGCCCGTCGGAGGTGGACACGGCGAAGTACTTGCTCTTGCCCTCGGCGACCCAGCGGTAGTAGGCGCCGGTGAAGCAGTCGGCCTGCTGCTCCTTCACGATCGTGGGCGTGTTGCGACTGATGCCCGCCTTGTCGCCGAGCCGGTACTGCACGGCGTGGCCGAACTCGTGCGCCAGCACGGTCACCACCGACAGCGGCCCGAACTGGTCCATCATGGTCGGCAGCAGCACGCCCCGGTCCCACGCCACGGAGTCGTCGATGCTGCAGTAGAAGGCGTTCGCGTTGCCCTTCGTGTCGCCGCAGCCGTTCTCCTGGTTCTCGCCGTCGGAGTCGTAGGACAGCAGGGACTTCACCGGCTCGAACTTGACGTCGAAGTTGCCCGGCAGCGCGTCGGACCAGTAGTCCTCGACGTCGGCGATGGTGGCGACGGCCACCCGGTCCGCCTCGTCGCCGCTGACGTTGGTCACGTCGAGGTCCGGCTCGGGCGCGGTCGGCTTGAGACCGCTCCCGAAGTGGGTGATCGGCAGCCCGGCGACGTCACCCTCGGACACCGAGGCGGACTTCCCGTCGCTGCAACCGGCCAGTCCCAGCGCCAGCACCCCGCTCAGCGCCACCAGCGATCGCCGCACCCCGGCCCCCTCGATGTTCGTCACGCTTGTCGCAGCGCACCTTACCGATATCGTCGATCCCCATGAGAGCAATCCGCCGGTTCACCGTCCGCGCGAGCCTGCCCGAGCCGCTGGCCGGGTTGCGCGCGCTGGCCACCAACCTGCGCTGGACGTGGCACCCGCCGACCCGTGACCTGTTCGCGTCGATGGACGACGACCTGTTCCGGCGCGTGCGGGACCCGCTCCGGATGCTCACCGCGGTGTCGCCGACGCGGTTGACGGAGCTGGCCGGTGACGAGGACTTCCTCGCCAGGGTCCGCGCGATGAGCGACGACCTCGAGCGCTACCTGACCGAGGACCGGTGGTACCAGCAGCGCCCGCAGGGGGAGCGGGCGCCGGCCGCGATCGCGTACTTCTCGATGGAGTTCGGCGTGCACGAAGCGCTGCCGAACTACTCGGGCGGCCTCGGCGTGCTCGCCGGCGACCACCTCAAGGCGGCCTCCGACCTGGGGGTGCCGTTGATCGGGGTCGGCCCGCTCTACCGGTCGGGGTACTTCCGGCAGTCGTTGTCGCTGGACGGCTGGCAGGTCGAGCACTACCCGGTGATCGAGCCGAGCGCGCTGCCGCTGGAGCTGCTGACCGGTGAGGACTCCGAGCCGGTGCTGGTGCACGTCGCGATGCCCGGCGGGCGCGACCTGTACGCGCAGGTGTGGCAGGCGCAGGTCGGGCGCGTGCCGTTGCTGCTGCTGGACACCGACGTCGAGGCCAACGACGAGGACCTGCGCCGCGTCACCGACCGGCTCTACGGCGGCGACGCCGATCACCGCATCCGCCAGGAGATCCTGGCAGGAATCGGCGGCATGCGCGCGGTGCGGCGCTACTGCGAGCTGACCGGTCACCCGCAGCCGGAGGTGTTCCACACCAACGAGGGGCACGCCGGGTTCCTCGGCCTGGAGCGCGCCCGCGAGGTGATCGGCGAGCAGGGGCTGGCGTTCGACGAAGCGCTGTCCGCGGTGCGCGCGGGCACCGTGTTCACCACGCACACCCCGGTGCCCGCCGGCATCGACCGGTTCCCGGTGGACCTGGTGCAGCACTACTTCGGCGACGGGCGGCTGCTGCCGGGGCTGGAGCTGCAGCGGATCCTCGCGCTGGGCGCCGAGGACAACCCGGGCATGTTCAACATGGCGCACATGGGCCTGCGGCTGGCGCAGCGGTCCAACGGCGTGTCCCAGTTGCACGGTCGCGTGTCGCGGCGCATGTTCGCGCGGCTGTGGCCGGGCTTCGACGACGCCGAGGTGCCGATCTCGTCGGTCACCAACGGCGTGCACGGGCCGACCTGGGTGGCGCGCGAGCTGACCGCGCTGCTCGGCGGCAAGCACAAGGCGTGGGGGCACGACGGCAAGCTGCCCAGCCAGATGGGCGTGTCCGACGAGGAACTGTGGGCGCTGCGTCGGGACCTGCGGCAGAAGCTCGTGCTCGAGGTGCGGCGGCGGGTGCGCAACGCGTGGCTGCAGCGCGGCGCGTCGGCGCTGGAGCTGGGCTGGGTGAACCAGGTGTTCGACCCGGACGTGCTGACCGTCGGGTTCGCCCGCCGCGTGCCGACGTACAAGCGGCTGACGCTGATGCTGCGCGACCCGGAACGGCTGCGCGCGCTGCTGCTGGACGAGGAACGTCCGATGCAGATCGTCGTCGCGGGCAAGTCGCACCCCGCCGACGAGGGCGGCAAGGCGCTGATCCAGCAGGTCGTGCGGTTCGTCGACGATCCCGCGGTGCGGCGGCGCATGGTGTTCCTGCCCGACTACGACATGTCGATGGCGCGCTACCTCTACCGCGGCTGCGACGTGTGGCTGAACAACCCGACGCGGCCGCTGGAGGCGTGCGGCACGTCGGGCATGAAGTCGGCGCTCAACGGCGGCCTCAACCTGTCCATCAAGGACGGTTGGTGGGACGAGTGCTACGACGGCAGCAACGGCTGGGCCATCCCGACCGCGGACGGCGTGACCGATCCGCTGCGCCGGGACGAGCTGGAGTCGGCCGCGCTGTACGACCTGCTGGGCCAGCAGGTGGCGCCGCTGTTCTACGAGCGGGACGACGCGGGCGTGCCGCGCGGGTGGATGTCGATGGTGTGGCACACGCTGGACGTGCTGGGGCCGCGGGTGCAGGCGTCGCGGATGGTGCGCGAGTACGTGGAGACGGCCTACCATCCGGCGGCGGTGACCAGCGCGGCGGCGACCGCGGACGGGTACGCGGGGGCGCGGTCGCTGGCGGAGTACCGCAGGCGGGTCGACGCGGTGTGGCGGCAGGTGCGGGTGCTGGACACGGAGCTGACGGTGGAGGCGCAGGAGCGCCTGGTGGTCGGCGACGAGGTGCGCGTGCGGGCGAAGGTGGACCTGGCCGGGCTGGCGCCGTCCGAAGTGGAGGTCCAGACGGTGGTCGGCCGCGTCGGTGACACCGACGAGCTGGCGGAGCCCATGACTGTGCGGATGGAGCCGTCCCAGGAGGGCGAGTACACCGCGACGCTGCGGCTGCCCCGGGCCGGCTCCCTCGGCTACACCGTGCGGATCCTGCCGCGCCACGACCTCCTGGCGACGCCCGCCGAGCTGGGCAAGGTGGTGCTGGCCTAGCTGTGATGTCCAGGGACGTTGTTCCGATTCGAGGTGACCGGTGACGGCCTGTCGTGCAGACAGGTGAAGGCCTCCGGATGTGAAGTGGAGCTGTCGTGGAACCACACCGGAGGCCTTCGTGTGCCACCTGACGCCACGCACCCGGCTCCGGCTCGCGCGCCTGATTGTCGAACAGGGCTGGACCTGCACGGCAGCGCTGGCGCCACCGGCTGGGCCCGGTCCAGATCGCCGGCCGGCTCGGCCTGCCCGCCTCCACCGTGCACGCGGTGCTGGTGCGCTGCCGGATCAACCGCCTGGCCCGGATCGACCGGGTCACCGGCGAGCCGCCGCGCCGCTACGAACACGATCACCCCGGCTCGCTGATTCATGTTGATGTCACCAAGTTCGGCAACGTTCCCGACGGCGGCGGACACCGGTTCGTCGGCCGCGCCCAAGGCGACCGCAACCGGGCCGCGACACCAGACAAGCCCCGCAACTCCTACCGCAACCCCAAGATCGGGACCGCGTTCGTGCACACCGCGCTCGACGACCACTCCCGCCTCGCCTACGCCGAGATCCACGCCGACGAAACCGCTGTCACCGCCACCGCGGTGCTGCGCCGCGCGGTGACCTGGTTCGCCACCAGCGGCGTCACCATCGAACGAGTGCTCTCACCACCCGGCTGACCAACCTCCCTGGACATCACACCTGGAGGAAGCGGGCGCGCAGGTCCGGCCGCAGGAACGCGGCGGGCGAGGCGATCGACAGCCCGCCGTCGACCGGGAGCACCACGCCGGTGACGAACGACGCCCGCGCCGACGCCAGGAACGCTACGGCGTCGGCGACCTCGCGCGGCTCGCCGGTGCGGCGCAGCGGGTAGCCCTCCGCCACGGCGGGCAGGTCGGCCGAGCCGATCATGCCCGGCGCGACCGCGTTGACCCGGATCCCGCGCGGGCCGTACTCCAGCGCCAGCTGCCGCACCAGCCCGTCCACCCCGGCTTTCGCCGCCGCGTAGCCGGGGAGGCCGGGCGCGGCCAGGAAGCCGTTCACCGACGTCACCGCGACGATGCTGCTCCCGGCCGTCATCACCCGCAGCGCCGCCCGCGCCGGGTAGAACGCCGCGTCCAGCGTGTTCGCGATCGCCGCGCGCCACTGCTCGTCGGTCGCTTCCGCGGCGGCCGCCACCGGTTGGGACGCCGCCGCCAGCACCAGCACGTCCAGCCGGTCGAGCGCGCCGACGGCCGCTTCCGCGCCCGCCGGTGTCGCGCAGTCGGCGACCACGTACTCGCCGAACACCGGGTCGGTCACCGGCTCCAGCCCGGCGCCGACCACGTGGTCGTCCGGGAACGCCGCGGCGATCGCCCGCCCGATGTCCGAGCCGCCGCCGACGACCAGGACGCCCCTCACCGGCGCCACGCCGGCAGCGCCAGCTCGTCCAGGACCTCGGTCAGGGCCTTCTCGGTGATCGGCTCCAGCGGCCGGGCGGGCAGCCGCACGGTGGCCGTCCGGATGATCCCGCGCCGCACCAGCACCTCCTTGTGCACGGCCCACGCCTGTCCCGGCCGAACCCCGAGGTGGATCAACGGCAAGAGCCGGGTGAACTCCGCCCGCGCCTCGGCCCGGCGTCCGCCCGCGAGATCGTCCAGAATGGACCGCAGCAAGTCGGTGAACTCGCACGCAGGCATGGTGCCGACCGCGCCGTTGTCGTACTCCTCGATCAGCGCCTGCGCGTTCTGCCCGCCGAGGACGGCCAATCCCGCGGCATCGCGCACGGCGGCCACTTTGGACGGTGTCGGCGGCGCCTCCACCTTGATCGAGGTGATGCCGTCGACACCGGCGAGCGCGGCCACCGCGGCGACATCGACCGGCACGCCGGTCACGCCCGGCGCGTCCTGGATCATCACCGGCACCCCGGCGCCGGCGACCTCGGTGAAGAACTCGACGACCTGCGACGGCGACGGTTTCGCCAGGAACGGCGGCAGCACCATCACCTGATCCGCCCCGCCGTCACCCGCGGCGCGGACCTGTTCCAGCGCGGTCACCGTGCTGGTGCCGTTGACCCCGGCGACGACCGGCAACGACGTCATCGCCCGCACCTCGCGCAGGATGACCTCCCGCTCGGCCGCGGTCAGCGCGAACCCCTCGCTGGCCATGCCGAACACGGCGAGCCCGTCGACGCCGCAGGAGAGCTGGAACTCCACCAGCGACCGCAGCGATGGCAGGTCCAGCTCGCCGTCCGCGGTGAACGGCGTGGCCAGGATGGGGATGAGACCGGTGGGTGTGTCCGGCACGGGTCAGTTCTCCTTCGCGAGTTCGGTGATCAGGTCGGCGTCGACGTCGATGCCCAGCCCCGGCCCGGTGGGCACGGCGAACCCCGTCGGCCCGGCGGTCAGCGGGGTGCGCAGGATGCTCTGCGCGACCGGGACGGTGTCCGGCTGGTACTCGAAGAACGGGGTGTCCGCGCTGGCCGCGGACACGTGGATCCCGGCGGCGAGCGCGATGCCCAGGCCGACCGAGTGGTGGCAGGCGACCGCCACGTGGTGGGCCGACGCGAGTTCCGCGATCGACATCGCCTCGGTGATGCCAGTGCGCGCCACGTCCGGCTGCGCCAGTCGCAGGGCGCGGCGGCCGAGCCAGTCGGCGAACTCGTAGCGGTTGCGCATCGCCTCGCCGACCGCGACCGGCGTGCGGATGCGCCCGGCCAGCTCGGCGTGCCCGTCGACGTCCTCGGGCACCAGCGGTGCCTCGAAGAACAGGGCCTTGCGCCGGTCCAGTTCCTGGCCCAGCTCGACGGCCTCGCCGATCCGGTACGCCCAGTGCGCGTCGACCGCGATCCGCATCGACGGCGCGGCCTCGGCGACCGCGTCGAAGGTGGCCAGGTCCGCCTCGATTCCCTTGCCCAGGGCCAGTTTGACCAGGGTCGCCCCCTTGGTGACCCAGTCCGCGGCCAGCGCGGCGCGCTCGGCGTCGGTGGAGCGGGCGAGGCCGGAGATGTAGGCCGGGACATGCGTGCGCACCGCCCCGCCGAGCAGGTCGGCCACCGGCAGCCCGGTCAGCTTGCCGTAGAGGTCCCACAGCGCGATGTCGACCGCGGCCAGCGCGTCGGCCTGGTGCCCGACCAGGTGCCCGCGCTCACGCATCAGGTCCCGCAGACCGAGCCAGAGCGGGCGGACGCCGGTGATCTCGCGGCCGGTCAGCCAGCCGGCGAGCATCCGGTCGACGATCGCGGCAGGCACCTCCGGGCCGACCGGCGCCAGCGCCTCGCCCCAGCCGGTGGTGCCGTCCTCGGCGGTGACGCGGACGAGCATCGTCTCGAACCGGCCGGAGTAGAGGCTGCGCCACGGTTCACGCACGACGTAACCGCGGTCCTCGCTCAGCTCGCTGCCGTCCTCCAGCTTCCCCAGGTAGGCCTGCGGACCGGACAGCTTCAAGACGTAGGTCGTCACCTCGGCGATGCGCATGGTTGCCAATTTTTGCACAGGACTTGCGAAATATGCAAAGGCTCCGCATACTTCGTGCCATGGTTTCCGAAAGCGGTGGCAATCAGAGTGTGGAGCGGGCCTCGGCCGTGCTGAACGCCTTCACCCTCGGCCGGCCCGCGCTGCGGGTCTCCGACGTCGCGGCGGAGGTTGGGCTGGGCATCTCCACCACGTCCCGGCTGCTCGCGACGCTGGAGTCGGTCGACCTGGTCCGCCGCGACCCGGTGAGCCAGCTCTACGAGCTCGGCCCGGCGGTGCTGACGATGGCGGGCATCGCGCTCAACAACGACCCGATCTACCGGCAGGCCCGTCCGGTGGCGCAGCGGCTGGCGTGGGAACTGGGTCTCGGCGCCAACGTCGCGGTGCGCCGCGGCGCCGAGCTGTTCTACCTGCTCAATGTCGAAGGTCAGCTGGCGCAGAAGTCGTTTTCGCTGATGGGGCAGCGCAACCCGCTGCACGCCACCGCCATGGGCAAGAGCCTGCTGCTGGGCCTCCCGTCGGAGCAGCGCCGGGAACTTCTGGGCCCGGAGCCGCTGCACGGCTTCACCGCGCACACCATCACGACGTTCGAGGCGCTGAACGCCGACCTCGCGCGGATCGCGAGCCGCGGCTACTCGACCGAGATCGAGGAGCTGGCGCTGGGCCGCGCGTGCATCGCCGCGCCGGTGCGGGACCACACCGGCGCGGTCGTCGCCGCGATCTCGCTATCCGGTGCGCTGTCCGCGATCGCGCTCGACGAGCGGGAGGCCGACCTGGGGCGCACGATCGTCGAGGCGGCCGACAGCGTGAGCATCGGCCTCGGCTACCTCGGCCCGGTGCACACCCCGGTGCGGGAGGTCCGGTGAGGATCGCCGTCACCGGGGCCGCGGGACGGCTCGGCCGCACGCTGACCGGACGGCTCGAAGAGCGTGGCCACACGGTAGTGCCGATCGACGTCGCGCCGCCGGTCAGCCTGCCACTGTCCGATCGGGACGGTCTGATTTCGGTTTGCGCAGGCGCGGACGTGGTGGTGCACCTGGCCGCCCGGATGTCCTGGCAGCGGGCCGACGACGCGGCGCTGTTCGAGACCAACGTGCTCGGCACCGCGAACGTGGCCGAAGCGGCGGCTCTGGCGGGCGCGAAGCTCGTCCTCGCCAGCACCGGCGAGGTCTACCCCGAGGGCAAACCCGTCTACCAGCCGCTCGACGAGGACCACCCGCGCGCGCCGACGAGCGCCTACGGGCTGACGAAGAAGCTCGCCGAGGACACTGTGGACTTCTACCGCCGCACCCGCGGGCTGGAGGCGGTGGTGCTGCGGTTCTCCCACTTCCAGGACGCCGCCGAGCTGCTGGACCGTAACAGTTTCTTCTCCGGGCCGCGGTTCTTCCTGCACCGCAAGATCGAGCAGCAGCGGGCATTCGGCAACGCGGCCGCGGTCGCCGCGCTCGAACCACACGACGACGGCACGACCAAGCTCGTGCTCTCGCGCGGCGAGGACGGGACGCCGTTCCGGATGGGCATCCTGGACACCCGCGACCTGGCGGCCGGTGTGGTCGCCGCCGTCGAAACCCCCGGCCTCGACGGCGAGGTGATCGGTCTCGGCGCGGACGACTCGGTCGACTTCGACTGGCTGGTCCCGGAACTGGCCCGCCGCGCCGGACTGGACTATGTGGACGTAGCCCTGCCCGGTCCCGCGGTGCACTACACGACGTCCAACGCGAAGGCCCGCAAACTGCTCGGCTTCACCGTCGAATTCCCCGTCTCCCGCATGATCGCGGAAGCGGAACTCCGCTGATCCCACTCCGACACGGACAACGAGGTCGTCATGTCTGAACAGGTCGCTGTGCCCGAAACCGTGAGCACCGGCCAGGTGCCCAGCCGGAAAGTGCTGCTCGCCGCGGGTGCCGGTCACTTCGTGGAATGGTTCGACATGGGTATCTACGGCACCCTGTCGACCGTCATCGCCGCGAACTTCTTCGCCGCGGGCGACCCGACGGCCGCCCTGCTGTCGACGTTCGCGGTGTTCGCCGCCGGGTTCGTGATCCGGCCGCTGGGCGGGTTGTTCTTCGGGCCGCTGGCCGACCGGATCGGGCGCCAGCGGGTGCTCGCGATCGTCGTGCTCACCACGTCGCTGGCGACTTTCGCGATCGGTGTGCTGCCGACGTACGACGCGGTCGGCGCGCTCGCCCCGCTGCTGCTCGTCGTCGCCCGGCTGGTGCAGGGTTTCGCGGCGGGCGGCGAGACCTCCAGCGCGGTGACGGTGCTGTACGAGTACGCGCCGCCGAACCGGCGCGGGTTCTTCTCCAGCTTCGCCGACACCTTCGGGTTCGCCGCGTTCGTCTTCGGGTCGGGGCTGGCGTTGCTGCTGACCGCGTCGTTCGGGGACGCGACGATGACCTCGTGGGCGTGGCGGCTGCCGTTCCTGCTCGCGCTGCCGCTCGGCCTGGCCGGTCTCTACCTGCGGCTCAAGCTGCAGGACACGCCGGAGTTCCGCGAGCTGGAGGCCAGGGGCGAGGTCACCGAGAGCCCGGTGCGGGAAACCTTCCGCACCGGCGGCAAGGCGATGCTGGTGCTGGCCGGGCTGGTCGTGATCAAGGGTGTCGCGCACTGGACGCTGCAGACGTTCATGCCCAGCTACCTGCAGACCACGCTGCACTTCACGAAGGTGCAGTCGTTCGTCGCCTCCACGGTGTGCCTGGCGGTGGTCGCGGTGGCGGTGCCGTTCGCCGGCGCGCTGTCCGACCGGATCGGCCGCCGCCCGCTGCTGATCGCCGGCACAGCCGGGTTCATCCTGCTGACCTGGCCGTCGCTGCTGCTGATGTCGCTGGGCAACGAGTTCCTGGCGATCCTCGGCATGGTCGTGCTCGGCCTGCTGATCGCCGCCTACGACGGTGCGGTGTCGGCGACCATGGCCGAGTTGTTCCCGCCGCGCATCCGCTCCGGCGCGATCGCGATCCCGTACAACATCGCGGTGTCGTTGTTCGGCGGCACGGCGCCCTACATCGCCACCTGGCTGATTTCGGCCAGCGGCTACCGGCTCTCGCCCGCCTTCTACGTGATGCTCACCGCCGCGATCACGCTGGTCACCGTCCTGCGGGTCGTGCGGGAGACGGCCGGGCCCAAGGCCCGCGCCGTGGCCTGAAGTCCCCACCGGTCAAGGAGAACCCTCAATGCCGAGGTACGCACTCGTCCCCGCCGTGCTGGTCGCGGCCGCGCTGGTGACCGCTCCGGCCGCGGTGGCGGCCGGCCCGGTCACCACCCCAGCCGGATCCGGCTACACACTGGTCTTCAGCGACGAGTTCAACGACTCCACAGTGGACAGCGCCAAGTGGAACTACCGCACCGATCAGAAGGTGAAGAGCGCACAGCTGCCCGCGAACGTCACGGAGGGCGGTGGCGTGCTGACGCTGAACCTGCGCAAGGAGCAGGTCGGCAGCTACGCCTACACCGCGGGCGGTGTGGTGAGCAAGCAGTCCTTCCGCTACGGGTACTACGAGACGCGCGCGAAGACGCCCGTGGGATCCGGCTGGCACACGTCGTTCTGGGCGATGGCCGGTGACGGGAGCACGACGTTCAACCCCGACCGGCGCACCGAGATCGACCAGTTCGAGATCAATTCCAGTGCGCCGGGCAGCATCAGTCAGGGCGTCAACGCGTGGCAGCCGGACGGCACGAAGACCGACGTCGGTCGCAAGTGGACGAGCCCGGGCTTCGACACCTCGGCGGGCTGGCACACCTACGGCTTCGACTGGAACGAAAGCCGGGTGGCCTTCTACGTGGACGGGGTGCTGACGAACACCGCGACCTACCCGCCGAGCCTCGACACGCACGACTACGTGAACATCTGGCTGACGTCGATCGCGTACGAGACGGTCGACGAGAGCAAACTCCCGGCGACCGCGCAGTTCGACTACGTGCGGTACTACCAGCGCGAGTACTACGTCGACAACGACACGCCTGCCGACTACGGCTACTCGGAGACCGGCACCTGGCTGGACAGCTCCCTGGCCGGCTTCACGGTCGGAAACAGCTCGCGGTACAGCCAGACCCCCGGCTCGACGGCGACGTGGCGACCGAACCTGCGTGCCGGCGGGACCTACGACGTGTGGATCTACCGGGTACCGTCGACTGATTCCGCGGCGCGCCTGACGGTGGTCTACAACGGACAGACAAGCACGGTGACCGCCGACTACACGACGGGTGGCTGGCTGAAGCTGGGCACGTGGGACTTCCCGGCAGGCACGTCCAGCGCGGTCACGCTGACCGCGGGAGCCGCGACCGCGAGGGCAGACGCGGTGAAGTTCCTCCCGGCGGGCTAGGCGAGCGGGCGTGCCCCGGCGGGGTAGGTGAGCGGGCGTGCCGGTCGTGAGGATCGGCACGCCCCGCTTGGCCGGGGTTGCGGAAGCTGCCGCCGAGCCACGTTCCCCGCGGCAGCCCCCTCGCCGCACCCCGGCTGGTTGCCCCGGCAGCCCCCGCTACCGGCGTGCCGGGCTTCCGCGCCCGCCCAGCGGGCGGGCGGCCGCTTCGCGGCGCAGCGCCCCCGTTGCCTCGGCAGCAGCTGCCGTCGCGCCAGTCCGGTCTCGCGGAATCGTGCGCCTCAGCGGACCGCCGCTCCGTCGGCCTGGTCCCCGCCGCGCCGCACTCGCCCGCCCACCGCAGCCTCCTGCCGCTTCGCGGCCAGTGCACCGCAGCCCCGCGCTGGTTTGCGGCACAGTGCACCCCAGTCCCCGCCGCTCCGCGGCGCAGTTCACCGCAACCACCCGCCACTCCACACCGCACCGCGCCACCGCGGGGCCCCCGGCAACCAGCTCCCCTCAGGGAACCGCCGGCGTGCCACCCGGCTGCACGGGCAACCCGGCAGCCCGCCACGCCCGAAAACCGCCCACCAGGTCCGTCGCCCGGGACAACCCCAGCCGCCGGAGGTCGGCGGCCGCCAGGCTGGACGCGTAGCCCTCGTTGCACACCACGACCACCGGCCGGTCCGGGCGCACCCCGGGCAGCCGGTGGTCGCTGGCCGGGTCGAGGCGCCACTCCAGGTGGATCCGCTCGACCGGCACCGCGCCGGGGATTTCGCCCTCGGCCTCGCGGTAGCCGATCGGCCGGATGTCCACGATCAGCGCGCCCTCGGCCTGCAGCCGCCACGCGTCGGCGGGCTCGGCCCGCTTCAGGGTGGCTCGCGCGGAGGCCAGCATCTCGTCGATGTTCATCACCGCAGGATGCCCGGCAGCGGCGGGATCTCGGCGGGCACGTCAGCCAGACTGGTGTATTCGCGTGTCGGCACGAGCGGCGGCGAGTAGGCGTGGATGCTCGCCGCGGGCTCGGTGCCGGCGCCGGTCACCTGGTGCGCCCGCCCGGCGCCGAACCCGATTCCGTCGCCCGTCACGTGCGTGCGCTGCCGGATCGGCCCGCCGGGGTAGCGGTACTCCTCGGACAGCTCGCCGCGCAGCACCGTGAACGACCCGGCCGCGCCGCCGTGGTCGTGCGGCTTGGTGCCCTGCCCGGGCAGCCAGGTCAGCACCCACAGCTCGATCCCCTCGGTGAGGGCGAGCCGCGCCCACCACCGCTGGTCGGCGTCGAAGTGCAGGAACTCCGAGATCCGCGCACCCAGCTCCAGCGTGACGGTGCGGGTCAGGCCGGCGAGCTGCGTCGGCGTCCACAGCAGCCGCTCGGGGTGCAGCAGCTCCTCGAGCGCGGTTCCGGTCAGGCGCGGGTGGATCTCGGTCGAACGCAGGACAGAAGTCACCGAAAGTCTCCAGAAGGTCGCGTGAAATCAGGGACGAGGCGAGACGCGGCAGGTCAGCGACCGTGCCGCGTCGGGCTACACCCGCAGGACGCGACCAGCACCAGATCCACGGCACGGTTGCGCCAGAAGCGGCGCCGCGGGTACCAGGAGGTGCTCACGAAGCGCATCGTGCCACGAGATCCGGCTACCCGCTGTGACGTCCCACCAAGTGGTACGGGGGCGGCGGGACTCCGGCGGCGCCCGGCGGCCACAATGGGCCCGTGAGCGAGCCGAACGACCTTGACGATCTCGTGGTGCGGATGGCCGGGGTGGGGGTCCGCCGCGGCAAGAACGACCTGCTGGCCGGCCTCGACTGGTCGGTCGAGCTGGACGAGCGCTGGGTGGTGCTGGGCCCGAACGGCGCCGGCAAGACCACCCTGCTCCGGCTCGCGGCCGCCGAGCTGCACCCCACCACCGGGTCGCTGCACCTGCTCGGCGAGCAGATCGGCCGCACCAACATCTTCGACCTGCGCCCGCGCATCGGTTTCACCTCCGCGGCGATCGCCTCGCGCGTGCCGGGGGACGAGAAGGTCATCGACGTCGTGGTCAGCGCCGGGTACGCGGTGATCGGCCGCTGGCGCGAGCAGTACGACACGATGGACACCGGCCGCGCCGAGGAGCTGCTGGACGCGCTGGGCATCCGGCACCTTGCCGACCGCGAGTACGGCACCCTGTCCGAGGGCGAGCGCAAGCGCACCCTCATCGCCCGGTCGCTGATGACCGACCCGGAGCTGCTGCTGCTCGACGAGCCCGCCGCGGGTCTCGACCTGGGCGGCCGCGAGGACCTGGTCGCCCGGCTGTCCGAGCTGGCGCTCGACCCGGACGCGCCGGCCATGGTGCTCGTCACACACCACGTCGAGGAAATTCCGCCAGGCTTCACCCACGCGCTGCTGCTGCGGGAAGGCCGGGCCGTGGTCGCGGGCCTGGTCGACGACGTGCTCACCGCCGAGAACCTGTCCAAGACGTTCGACCAGGACCTCGTCCTCGAACGCTCGGGTGACCGCTTCTTCGCGCGTCGCCGGTAAGGTCACCCCTACCGGCCGGTAGGGCACCGCAAGATCAAGGAGGATGCCAGCGTGGGCGAGTTCGTACGGCTCGAGGTGGATGGCGGGATCGGCACGATCCGGCTGGAGCGGCCCCCGGTCAACGCGATCAACGGCCAGGTCACGGCCGAGCTGGCAGTGGCCGCGCAGGAGGTCACCGAGCGGTCCGACGTGCGCGCGGTGATCCTCTACGGCGGGGAGAAGACCTTCTGCGGCGGCGCGGACGTCAAGGAGATGGTCACCCGCTCCTACGTCGAGATGCGGTCCTTCGGCGCCAAGCTGCAGAGCACGGTGGCCGCGGTCGCCGCGATCCCGAAGCCGGTCGTCGCCGCGATCACCGGGTACGCGCTGGGCGGCGGCCTCGAACTGGCGATGGGCGCGGACTACCGGATCGCCGGCGACAACGTGAAGGTCGGCCAGCCGGAGATCCTGCTCGGCATCATCCCCGGCGCGGGCGGCACGCAGCGGCTCGCGCGCCTGATCGGCCCGAGCAAGGCGAAGGACCTGGTGTTCACCGGCCGCTTCGTCAAGGCTGAGGAGGCCCTGTCGCTGGGCCTGGTCGACCAGCTGGTCGCGCCGGACGACGTCTACTCCGCGGCGCAGAAGTGGGCCGGCCAGTTCGCGAACGGCCCCGCCGTCGCGCTCGCGCAGGCCAAGGCCGCGATCGACGGTGGCCTCGACATGGACCTGGCCAGCGGCCTCAAGCTGGAGACGCAGCTGTTCACGGCGCTGTGGGCGACCGAGGACCAGACCACGGGCATGACCTCCTTCGTGGAGAACGGCCCCGGCAAGGCCACCTTCGAAGGGAAGTGACGTGACCGACCCCGCCCCGAACCCGCACGCGACCGAGGAAGAGGTCAAGGCGGCGTATTCGGACCCGAAGCTGGCCAACATCCTCTACCACGACTGGGAGGCAGGCACCTACGACGAGAAGTGGTCGATCTCGTACGACGAGCGCTGCATCTCCTACGCCACCGACGTGTTCAACGCCGTCGCGGGTGAGGAGGGCCAGCCCTACCCGACCGCGATGGAGCTGGGCAGCGGCACCGGTTTCTTCCTGCTCAACCTGATGCAGGGCGGGGTGATCAAGAAGGGCTCGGTCACCGACCTCTCGCCGGGCATGGTGCAGGTCGCGCTGCGCAACGCCGAGAACCTGGGCCTGGACGTGGACGGCCGGGTGGCCGACGCCGAGCGCATCCCGTACCCGGACAACAGCTTCGACCTGGTGGTCGGGCACGCGGTGCTGCACCACATCCCGGACGTGCCGGGCGCGCTGCGCGAGGTGCTGCGGGTGCTCAAGCCGGGCGGCCGGTTCGTGTTCGCCGGTGAGCCGACCAAGATCGGCAACTTCTACGCGCGCAAGCTCGGCCAGCTGACCTGGTGGCTCACCACCAACGTCACCAAGGTCCCGGCGCTGAGCGGCTGGCGGCGCCCGCAGGAGGAGCTGGACGAGTCCTCGCGCGCGGCGGCGCTGGAGGCCGTGGTCGACATCCACACGTTCGACCCGTCGGAGCTGGAGCGCATGGCTCTCGGCGCGGGAGCGGTCGACGTGCGCGCGGTCACCGAGGAGTTCAGCGCGGCGCTGGCCGGCTGGCCGATCCGCACGTTCGAGGCGGCGGTGCCGCAGGAGAAGCTCACGGTGCGGTGGCGGATGTTCGCCTACCACCTGTGGCTGCGGCTGTCCGCGCTGGACAAGAAGGTGCTGTCCAAGGTGCTGCCGCGCGAGCTGTTCTACAACGTGATGATCACCGGTATCAAGCCGTAAGTGCCCTACGCGTTCACCCTCGACGACGTCGCCTTCCTCCGCTCGGAGGAAGGCGCGCGTGCGCTGACGCAGGTCGGCGAGCTGCCGTTGACCGACCGGATCGCGGACGTCGCGGCCGTGCGCAAGCTGGCCGGTGAGCGGTTCGCCGCGGTGCTGGAGACCGTGCTGCTGCGGCGCAAGGGCAAGCTCGACCCGTCGTGGCTCTACACCGGCGACGCGTTGCAGCAGGCCAGCGTGCCGCCGGTGGCGCGGCACCGCGCGGAGCGGCTGGCCGGCCGCGACGTGCACGACGTGACCTGTTCGATCGGCGCCGACCTGGCCGAGCTGGCCCGGGTCGCGCGACGGTGCCTCGGCTCCGACCTGGACCCGGTGCGCCTGGCGATGGCGCGGCACAACTGCCCAGGCGTCGCGCTGGTCCAGGCCGACGCGCTGCGGCCGGTCAGCCGGGACGCGGTGGTCGTGGCCGATCCGGCCCGCCGCGACTCGGCGGGCCGCCGGACCGGGCGCCCGTCGGACTTCGCGCCGCCGCTGGACGAGCTCGCCGAGGTCTACGCGGGCCGGGATCTCGCCGTGAAGTGCGCCCCCGGCCTGGATCCGGCGGCCGTGCCGTGGGCGGTGGAGATCGAGCTGGTGTCGCTCGACGGCCAGGTGCGGGAGGCCTGCGTGTGGAGCGCCGGCCTGGCTACCGCTTCGCGTCGAGCGACCGTGCTGCGCTCCGACGGTACACAGTGGACGATCACCGACCGGGACCCGTCGGACGTCGGCGCCGCCGCGCCGGGCGAGTGGATCGTCGACCCGGACGGCGCGGTCGTGCGGGCCGGCCTGGTCAAGCACTACGCGGCCCGGCACGGGTTGTGGCAGCTCGACGAGCGAATCGCCTACCTGACCGGCGACGTGCCGCCGCCCGGCGTGCGGGCCTTCCGCGTCCTGGAGCACGGCCACTACCAGGAGAAATCGCTGCGTTCGCTGCTGCGGTCCCGTGGCGTCGGGAGGCTGGAGATCCTGGTCCGCGGCCTGGACGTCGACCCGGACGCGTTGCGCAAGCGGCTCAAGCTCGCGGGCGACCAGGAGGCCAGCGTGGTGCTCACGCGGATCGGCCGCACACCCCACTTCTTCCTCTGTCGCGCGGAGCGGATCCCGGGGTAGGTTCTCGGGTCGTCAACCGTTCACGAGGAGGACCCGTGTTGCGTGAGAGAATGTCCGGTTTGGTCAAATTGGCCGCCGCTGCCGCGATCGGCGCCACCGTCGCCGGGGGCGCCACCGCCGTCGCCACCTCGGGCGGCAGCCACGAGCCGGACAACCTCGGCCAGGTCAAGCTCGACGTCAAGGCCTACTACGGCGACCAGGTGGACGCGGACGGCAAGCACCATGAGTCCGACCGCAGCCAGTGGGCCGCCGACGTCCGCCGCCAGGTCGAGGGCGCCCAGCGCTACCTCGCGATCCGCCTCCAGCAGGGCGTGCGCAACCCGGCGATCGTGCTCGACATCGACGACACCTCCGAGGTCACCTACGGCTGGGAAGCCGACAACGACTTCGGCTTCGACCCGGTCAAGCAGGAGAAGGTGATCAACGACGGGGCGTTCCCGGCGATCAAGCCGACCCTCGAACTGGCGAACTGGGCCGCGCAGCACGGCGTCGACGTCTACTTCCTGACCGGCCGCAAGGAGCACCAGGGCCCGGCGTCGCTGAAGAACCTGGCGAACGAGGGCTACCCGGCGCCGGCGGCGGCGTTCTTCAAGCCGGAGACCACCGCGCCGGACTACCTGGCGTGCGGCCTGACCTGCGACACCGTGCAGTACAAGTCCGGCACGCGGGCGCACATCGAAGCCACCGGCGAGACGATCGTGCTCAACCTCGGCGACCAGTACAGCGACCTCGAAGGCGGGCATGCGGAGCGGCCGGTCAAGCTGCCGAACCCGATGTACTACCTGCCCTGAGGCGGGATCGCGCCGTCCTTGGCCAGCACCGGCACGGACACCTCGACCGTCTCCGGGTACTTGATGCCCGCGCCGGTGTTGAGGACGACGACCTCGTCGTCCGCGGAGAGCCAGCCCGATCCGCGGAGTTTGCGGACCGCGGCGAAGCACGCGGCGCCCTCGGGGCAGACGAACGTCCCCTCGGCGCGCGCGAGGTTGCCCTGCTCGGCCAGCAGTTCCTCGTCGCTGACGGCGATCGCGGTGCCCCCGGTGGCGTAGACGGCGTCCAGCACCAGGAAGTCGCCGAGCGCCTTGGGCACCGTGATCCCGAAGGCGATCGTGTGCGCGCCGACGGCCGGTTCGGACTCGCGGGCGCCGCGTTCGAACGCGTCCACGATCGGCGCGCAGCCAGTGGCCTGGACCGCGACGAGCCGCGGCAGCTTGCCGTCCGGGATCCAGCCCAGCTCGCGCATCTCCAGCAGCGCCTTGTGGATGCCGATGATGCCGACTCCGCCGCCGGTCGGGTACACGATCACGTCCGGCACGCGCCAGCCGAGCTGCTCGGCGATCTCGTACCCCATCGTCTTCTTGCCCTCGATGCGGTACGGCTCCTTGAGCGTCGAGACGTCCTGGTAGCCGCCCCGCTCGGCGACGGCGTCGCGGATCAGCTTCCCGGCGTCGGAGATCAGGCCGTCGACCAGGTACAGCTCGGCGCCGCTGACCCGGCACTCCGCCCTCGTGATCGCCGGCGCGCCGACCGGCATCGCGATCAGGCTGCGCAGGCCGGCGCGCGCGGCGTAGAGGGCCCAGGCGGCGCCGGCGTTGCCGTTGGTGGGCATCGCGATCCCGGTGACGCCCAGCTCGGCGGCGCGGGACACGCCGACCGCGGCGCCGCGCGCCTTGAACGAGCCGGTCGGGACCAGGCCCTCGTCCTTCATCAGCAGGCCGGGCACGCCGACCTGCTCGCCGTAGGTGGGCAGCGGCAGCAGCGGCGTCATGCCTTCCCCGAGGGTGACCACGTTCGCGGCCGACCGGACCGGCAGGACCTCGTGGTAGCGCCACAGGGTCGGCTCGCGCCCGGCGATCTCGTCCCTGGTCACCGTGGTGGCGGCCAGGTCGTAGCGGGCGAGCAGCGGTGAGCCGCAGGTGCAGAGGCCCTGCACGCGGTCCGCGTCGTGCGTCAGGTGGCAGCGGGGGCAGTCCAGGTGGGAGAGCGCGGAGTAGGCCACGTCTCCCGTTCTACCGGACCGGGGTGTCGGTGTTGATCAGCCACTTGCCGTCGCGCTCGATCATGCCCAGGTGGTGCCGCTCGCGGGAGTGCGAGCCGCCCTTCACGAAGTCGACCGTGACCTCGACGGTGTTGGCGTCGACCTGGCGTGGCCCGCTGACGATGGTGACGGAGCTGATGCTGGACCAGAAGCTGACGTAGCGGGTCTTGCCCTGGGCTTGCAGCCCCGGGCCGAGCCGCTCCCAGCCGGCGTCGGTGTTGCCCGGCATCATCGCGTAGTAGTCGCTGACCGCCTGGACCGCGGAGGCGGTGGCCGGGGTCGGGCTCGGGCTGCTGGTCGCCGTCTTGGTCACGGTGGTGACGCTGGTCGACGGTGCTGCCGGGCTGTTCGTCGCGGATGTGGGGGAGGGCGGGGCCGAGGCCTGGTCGGCGGGCGCGTCGTTGTCCCCGGTCGAGGCGGGCAGCAGGATGACGAGCGCGACGACCAGGGCAGCGACGACGGCCAGCGCGGCGCCGGCGTAGGCGAATCTTCGCCGCGACGGTCTCTGCGGCGGCACCGGGTCGACCTTGGTCGTGGCCGTCATCAAGGCGAGTTTGCCCAGCTCAGCGGCCAGTTCGGCCATCGTGGGGCGGGCCTTGGGGTCGACGTCGAGCATCCGGGTGAGCACGCCGGTGAGCGGCCCGGCGTGTTCCGGCGGGGCGACGCGGCCCGCGGCGGCCGCGTAGAGCAGCGCCATCTGGTTGTCGGTGTCGCCGTAGGGCATGCGGCCCTCGACCGCGGCGTAGAGGGTGGCGCCGAGGGAGTAGACGTCGGACTCCGGGCCGGGTGTCTCGCCGCGCGCGGCCTCGGGGGAGAGGAACGCGGGGGTGCCGGCGAAGCGGCCGCTCCCGGTGAGGGTGCCGTCGTCGGCGGCCTTGGAGATGCCGAAGTCGGTGATCTTCGCGATGCCGTCCTCGCCGAGCAGGATGTTGCCCGGCTTGACGTCGCGGTGCACGATGCCGGCCGCGTGGGCCGCGGCCAGGGCGGACGCCGCGTGCGCGCCGATGCGGGCGACCTCGCCTGGCGGGAGGCTGCCGCGCTCGGCGAGGACCTCGGCCAGGCTGTGCGAGGGCAGGTACTCCATCACCAGCACGGGCTTGCCGTCGTCGTCGGCCACGTCGAACACGGTGATGGCGTGCGGGTGCTGGAGGCGGGCGGCGAGGCGGGCCTCGCGGAAGGAGCGCTTGCGGGCCTGCTCGGCCTCTTCCGGGGTGAGCCGCGGCGGTAGCAGAAGTTGTTTCACCGCAACGGTCCGGTCGAGTAGCTGATCGTTCGCTTCCCAGACGACGCCCATCGCGCCCCCGCCGATGTGACGCTGCAGCCGGTACCGGCCGGCGATCACGCGCGGGTTGTCCTGCCCCTCGGTCTCCGTCACCCCGGCAAGGCTACGGTGTCGGCTCCACACGCCGCGCGGCAAACACCTCGAAACGGTCCAGGCCACCCGCGCCGGGCGGTTGCGACCTGCCCGAACCCGCTGGCCCGGACCAATCCAGGCCCCTCTGACCTGCACTGATACCGGCCGCCGCGCCCCGCGCCCACCCGGTCCGCCGACCGGGGAGCCGGTGACGTGCGGGACCCGGGAACCCGGCCAACCGCCCGGAATCCGGCCGCCGTGTCCGGCTGCCTGGCCGCCGTGTCCGGCCGTCCGGCCAATCGCCCGGTCAACCGCCTGGCCACACGGCCCATCGCCCAGCCACCACACCCAACCGCCCACGCCCGGCCAACAGCCCAGCCGCCTGGTCAACCGCCCGGCCGTCCGGCCACCACGCCCAGCCGCCCGCCAACCGCCTGGCCACCACGTCTGGCCCCTCCGGCCAACCGCCCAGCCACCACCCCCAAGTAGCCCGGCCAACCTTCCAGCCGCGCGGCCACACGCCCGTCCGCCCGGCCAACCGCCCAGCCAAGCTGCCCGCCCAACCTTCCAGCCGCCCGGCCACCACGCCCAGCTGCCCAGCTGCCGCCCAACCTTCCCGCCGCCCGGCCACCACGCCCAGCCGCCCAGCTGCCCGGCCAACCTTTCAAGCCGCCCGGTCACCACGCCCGTCCGCCCGGCCAACCGCCCACCCCCCGGCCAACCGCCCGGCCGCCTGGCCACTAAGTCCGGCCTCCTGGCCACCACGCTCCCGGCGTCCGGGCTGTTCCGGTGCCGGCAGCTCGTTGGCATGTCGCCGCCGGCTCGTGGCGGGTGGTCCATTCGTCGTTTCGCGCCCGCTTTTGGCTCGACCGGGACTTGAAGGTTCAGTGCTTTTTCCGGAACTCGCCATCGCACACGGTGATCACGGGCGCGAACGCGAAGCATCCGAACGTCGGCCGCGGCACTACCTGCAGGTGAATCGGCTGCCGATGCCGTTGCCGCGCAGGAGATCTGCCCGTGCAGGCGTGCCGCCATCCGAGTTGCGGAGGTGGACCCGAAGGCGAATGCGATGACGTCACACCGGAATTTCCGAACGCGCGGCCCCTGCGGGTGGACGCCGGGGCCGGATGAGAGGATGCTGGGCAGTGGCAGGCTTTCAGCAGCTTTGTCCATTCAGGACAGTCTCTTCGGGAGGTGCGGATGACGGCCGTGGACGCTCGCGAGGACCTGGTGCCACTGCGGACCGATTTCGACCGCACGTGGCGTGGCTACGACGCCCGTCAGGTGCAGGCGTACGTCCGAGCCGTGGAGACCGACCTGCGGATGGTGATCGCCGACCGGGACGCGGCGGCCGCCGCCGTCGAGCGGCTCGCCGCGCAGCTGGAGGACCTGCGCTCGGAGAACGACGCCCTGCGCGAGAAGATCGACCGGATCAGCCGGACGCCCATCGAGGCGGAGGGGCTGACCGAGCGGTTGCTGCGGATGGTGGAGCTGGCCGAGGACGAGGCCGCCGAGGTCACCGAGCGGGCGCGGCTGGCGGCCGAACGGAGCTGGGCGGCGGCCGAACAGGCGGCCGGCCGGCTGCGCGAGCGGCACGAACGCCTGGTCGCCGAGCTGGACTTCCGGCGCAGGGAGATGGCCGAGGAGCAGGCCGAGCTGATGCGCCGCACCCAGGCCGAGGTCGACTTGATGACCCGCCAGGCGACGCAGAGCAGGCGCAAGCTGGACGAACAGGCGGCCCGCCGCCGAGCCGAAATCGAGCGGGACTTCGAAGAGGCGATGTCCGTCCGGCGGGCCACGTCGATGCGAGCACTGGCCGAACGCGAAGCCGAGGCCACCGCAAAGGCCGACGAGCTGGTCAAGAGCGCCCAGACCAAGGCGGATGACCTGCTAAGTTCCGCCCGCAGCGAGGCTGAGGAGACGCTCACCTCGGCCCGCACCGAGGCTGATCGCCTGCTGACCTCGGCCCGCACCGAAGCCGACAAAACTCTCACCTCCGCGCAGGCCGAAGCCGACCGCCTGCTGACCTCCGCCCGCGACGAGGCGAACGAAACGCTGACCTCCGCCCGCGCGGAGGCCGAGAAGACCCTCACCTCCGCCCGCACGGAAGCGGACGAAACGCTCGCGTCCGCGCGGGCCGAGGCCGAAACCACGGTGGCTTCGGCGCGGGCGGAAGCTGACAGCCTGGTCGCATCCGCCCGCGCCCAAGCAGATGACCTGCTCTCCTCGGCCCGCGCGGAAGCCGAGAAGACCCTGACCTCCGCGCGTGCCGAAGCCGACCAGACAGTGGCCGCAGCGCGCGCCGAGGCCGAGTCCCTCCAGGCGAAGGCCACCAAGCAGGAGGCCGACGCCCAGGCCAGGGCCGACGAGCTGGTCACCACCGCCACCGCCCAGGCGGAAAAGCTCACCACCGAGGCTCAGGTCAAAGCCGAATCCCTCGTCGCCGACGCCACCGCCCAGGCCGACGCGAAGCTCGCCGACGCGACCTCCCGCGCCGATGCCCTGCTGGCCGACGCGACCAAGCGCGCGGACGCGATGGTCGCGGAGGCCACCGACCGCGCCAGCGCAATGCTCGCCTCGGCGACCGCCCGCGCCGAGGACAAGGTCACCAGGGCCAGCACCCAAGCCGAGAAACTGCTGGCCGAAGCCACCGCCGAAGCGCGCCGCCGCACCGACGAGGCCACCGCCAAGGTCGCCGAACTGGACAAGATCCGAGTCGACACGGCCAGCCGCCTCCGCGCCGTCAACACCCTCCTGGCCGAGGCAACCCCGCTCCTGGCTGAGACGGCGACGACAGAGCCCCCGACAGCCGCCGACGCGCCACCGGCAGCCCCCGTTACCAGCGGGGAGCCGCTCGACCAGCCCAAACCGGCCGAACCCACCAACGGTAAGCCCCCGTCGGTCCCGCGCGTCGAAATCTCCGTCCCGGAACAGATCTCGGCCACGGAAAAGGCCCCGGTCGAAGTCACCCCCTGAGGGGCGCCACCCGGTCAGCTCGCCCACGCGGCAGGGACAGCACCAGCGCGACAACCTGCCGCCATCCACCCAGCGGCAGGCTGGTACCTAGTCGCGCCCGAGGCCGCCCTCCGACGCGGCCCTGTCATACGCCGCCGCCGGCGATGCCCAGGAGACAACACCGGCGACCCGTGCCCACAGCCGGTTGAGGCTGGTGGCAGCCGCGCCCTCAGCTTCGCGACCGGCTCACGACGTCAGTTCGCCCCGGGCACTGCGCCGTGTGCCAACCTCCGCGAACGCCCGCCCAAACACAGGCGGAAGCCACGCCTCCGGGACACGCAACCTGCTCGCCGCACCTGGCTGCCCCGGGAGGTCGCCTCGGATCAGCACTCGGCCGAAACCAACGCAAGTCATGGCTGGAGGCCGAAGACCCCGCTGACCTCACCAACACGACGCGCCTGGTACCCCGCGCGAAGCCCGACGCCCGACGCCACGGGCTACGTCCGCCAGCAACCTCCAGCGCCCCCGGCGCACAAGAATCATCCGCCACTTGCGCCGCGGTCACTTGTCGCTGGCGGAAGCCGTGCCCTGGGCTCACACTCCGTTCAGCTGCCACGAGTGCCCCTGGGAGCGCGCCCGTGCGACAAGCTCTCACCCCGGGCACGGCAATTCACTCGCGGCCCGCCACGCGCGGCTGGCCCCGGCGCGGCATCTACTCGCGGCTCGCCCCGGCGCGGCTGCCACTCGCGGCTTGCCCCGGCGCGGCACCTACTCGCGGCTCGCCCCGGCATGGCAGCCACCCGCAGCTTGCCCCAGCGCGGCAGCCGCTCGCGGCTTGCCCCAGCGCGGCAGCCGCTCGCCCGGCGCGGTATCCGCTCCCGCCCGACAGCAGCGCAGCCCAGGGCCCGCGCCCTGGTCACTCCCCACCAGGTGCTGATCAAGCACCGTCGCGGCAGCAACATCCGCAACTCCTCGCGCGCCGTCCGGTCTGCTCGCGGCGGTACAGCGTTAGGAGCTGCTGCCCGCTCGGGACGACTGCCTCCTTTCCTGGGTCTCCCGGCGCACCCGGTCCATGTGATCGCAAACTAGCGAAACCTCGACCGCCAGCTGGGGGTACGTCTGGTCGAGGTGCTGGCCCACTCCGCTCAGCGGTGTCAGCAGCGCTGCCGCGTCATCCTCGGCCAGCGCGCGCCGCACCTTTCCCACGCCGGGCACGCCCTTCAGCGCGCTGATCTGCCCGGCCAGCCGGCGCAGCGAGGCGGAGTTCTCGCGCGCCCACTGCATCACCGCCTTCTCCTCGGCGCGGCGGTCTCGCGTCTTCTGCACCCGTTCATCAGCTGTGTGGTCGCTGCCCACGGCATCCCGGAGCCGTAGGTAGCGACGCTCGGCCGCCTGCCTGCTGGCGACGCCGAGCGCCGGCGCCAGCTCCGCCCAGCTGACGCCCGCTTCACGCGCGGCTTCGATGAGCTGCGGCTCCCAGGCCGTCAGCTCTTCCCGTAGCGCCCGCAGCACCTCGAGTGCGGCGAGCACCCTCCTCGAGTCGTAGTCGGCGGTGGCTTCGCCGAGTACTTCCTCAACCAGTTCCAGCGCGTCGTGCAAGTTCTCGTAGGGCGGCACAACGTCATCATGCCGATGACGGACGGACTTGTCAACGGAACGACGACGCGCTATAACTGTGGTGTGCGACGTCAACGTCCGAAGTGAAAGAGACTGAAGGAGGTGGCGAGATGTTGATGCGCACCGATCCCTTCCGCGAACTCGACCGCCTGACCCAGCAGGTGTTCGGCCAGGGGTCGGGAACGTGGTCGCGCCCCGCGGCGATGCCGATGGACGCCTATCGCGCGGGCGACGAGTTCGTGGTGGTGTTCGACCTGCCCGGTGTGAACCCGGACGCGATCGAGCTGGACATCGAACGCAACGTGCTGACCGTCAAGGCGGAGCGTCGTCCCTCCGCGACGGGTGACGACGTCGAGATGCAGGTGGCCGAGCGGCCGCTCGGCGTGTTCTCCCGGCAGCTCTTCCTGGGCGACACGCTCGACACCGACCGCATCAAGGCGAGCTACGAGAGCGGCGTGCTGACGCTGAGGATCCCGGTGGCAGAGGCCGCCAAGCCGCGCAAGATCGCTATCGAGAGTGGTGAGAGCCGCAAGGAGATCACCGCCTGAGACCACTCCAGAGGGGGGGTGATGCCCGGATGTCCGCGGGCGAGCGCCCGGGCATCACCCGGTTCTCTCGTCTACCTTCGCCCGATACGGTGAGTTCGTGGGACTCATCGCCGAGCTGGAAGCCGATTTCGTCACGACCGACCCTGATGTACTGGCCGGTTACCGCTTCGACCAAGCCGGGTTCGGCACCGCAGGCGTGCCGATGGCGCTGGCACGGCCGACCGAGACCGAAGAAGTCGTAAGAATCCTGCGTGTCGCTTCCCGGCACCGGATCCCTGTCGTCCCGCAGGGCGCCCGGACGGGACTGTCAGGCGGAGCGAACGCGGTAGACGGGGCGATCCTGCTCTCCCTGGAGCGGATGACCCGCATCCTGGACATCGACGAAATCAACCACACGGCGACCGTGCAGCCGGGGGTCGTGAACGCGGTCCTGTCCCGAGCGGTCGAGGACAAGGGCCTGTTCTACCCGCCCGACCCCGGCTCGTGGGAGTCGTCGACGATCGGTGGCAACGTCGCCACCAACGCCGGTGGGCTGTGCTGCGTGAAGTACGGAGTCACCAGTGACTTCGTTCGTGAACTGGAAGTGGTGCTCGCCGACGGGCGGGTGCTCCGGACCGGCCGCCGCACCGCCAAGGGCGTCGTCGGGTACGACCTGGTGCGGCTGTTCACCGGCTCGGAGGGAACGCTCGGCGTGATCACCGAGATCACCGTGGCGCTGCGGCCGGTCGCGGAGGCGCCGTTGACGGCGGTCGCGTTCTTCGCGGTGCCGCCCGCGGCGTGCCGGACGGTCACGGAGTACCTGAGCAGCGGGCAGCGTCCGTCGGTGCTCGAGCTGATGGACAAGCCGACGATCGACGCGGTCGCGGCGTACCGGGACCTGGGTTTCCCGGACGACGTCGAGGCCGTGTTGATCGCCCAGTCCGATCGGGGGCCGGCGGCACCGCATGACCTCGAGGTGTTCGCGGAGGTCGCGCGGTCCTGCGGGGCGACCGAAGTGCTGGTGGCGAGTGACCGCGCCGAGGCGGACATGCTCATCGCGGCACGACGGCTGGCCGGGGTCGCAATGGAGCAGCTCGGCGACCGGCTGGTGGACGACGTGTGCGTGCCCCGCTCGAGGCTGGCGGAGTTCTTCGAGGGGGTGACGGCCATCTCCCGCGAGCACGACGTGCTGATTCCGACGTGCGGGCACGCGGGGGACGGCAACATGCACCCCAACGTGGTCTTCGATGCGGCAGACCCGGACTCGGTGCGGCGCGGGCAGGCCGCGTTCGACGCGATCATGGCGCTCGGTCTCCGGCTGGGCGGCACGATCACCGGCGAGCACGGCGTGGGCATGTTGAAACGGGAGTGGCTGGAGACGGAACTGGGAGAGGTGGGCGTGTCCGTCCACCAAGCGGTCAAACAGGCCTTCGACCCGCTGGGAATTCTCAACCCCGGCAAGGTCGTCCGCCCGCTACCGTGAGGGGCATGGACACAGCACTGTGGCATCCGTTCTCGGACATGGCGGTCGTCCGGGAAGACGAGTTCGTCCTCGAGCGCGGCGAGGACGTGTGGGTCTACGACGCGGCAGGCAACCGTTATCTGGATGCCACGGCCAGCCTCTGGTACGCCAACGCGGGCCACGGCCGGGCGGAGATCGCCGACGCCGCCGCCGAGTAGATGCGCAAGCTCGCCGGCTACTCGATCTTCGGCGACTTCACCAACGAACCGGCCCGCGCGCTCGCGGAGCGGCTCGCCGGGCTCGCGCCGATGCCGGATGCCAAGGTCTTCCTCACCACCGGTGGTGGGGAGGCGATCGACAGCGCCGTCAAGATCGCGCGCCGCTACCACGTGGTGCAGGGGCAGCCCGAGCGGGTGCACGTCATCAGCCGGACGAACTCCTACCACGGCACCAACGGCATCGGCACCGGCGTGGCCGGCATCGAAGCCAACCGAACCGGGTTCGGCGAGATCCTGCCGTCCTCGTCGCGCGTCGCCTACGACTCGGTCGACGCGCTGCGTGACGAGATCCGGCGGGTGGGGCCGGAACGCGTCGCGGCGTTCCTGTTCGAGCCGGTCATCGGTGCCGGTGGTGTGCTCGCGCCGCCGGAGGGCTACGTGCAGGGTGTGGTCGACGTGTGCCGGGAGTACGGCGTCCTGGTCATCGCCGACGCGGTGATCTGCGGTTTCGGCCGGCTCGGCACGTGGTTCGGTGTCGAGCGGTGGGGTGTGGAGCCCGACCTGATCACCTTCGCCAAGGGGGTGACCAGCGGGTACTTGCCTCTGGGCGGGGTTGTCGTGCACGGGCGCGTCGCCGAGCCGTTCTGGGACCGGCCTGGCACGACGCTGCGGCACGGCGCCACCTACTCCGGTCACCCTGCCTGCTGCGCCGCGGCGTTGGCGAACATCGACATCCTCGAGCGGGGCAACCTGTTCCAGCGGGGACAGCTGCTCGAAGGTGAGCTCGCCGCCGCGCTGCAGTCGATGGCCGCGCACCCCCTCGTCCGGGAGGTTCGGGCAGGGGTGGGGTTGCTCGCTGCTGTCGAACTGCAGCCCGATCTGTTCGAGCGCCTGCCGTCGGCCGTGTCCGACCTCAGCCTGCTCATCCGTCAGCGCGGCGTGCTGACTCGGACGCTGGCGAAGGCGCTGGCCGTCTCGCCGCCGTTGACCATCCGGCGGCCGGAGATCAGCGAGATCGCGCAGGCGTTCGCCGCGGGACTCGACGAGCTGGAGCTGAAGGCCGGGAGCTGACCCGGCGGGACCGGCACGCAGCGATCGCGATGGCAGGGCCGGCGCGGTGATCACTGCTGCGGGAACGGCGCAGGGTGAGTCTGGTGGCGGGTGGGCGGGCGCTGGTTCCGGGGGTGGGGCCGGCGCACTGCCAGCCCAGCGCCGGAGCCTACCGAGGCGGCGTGGTCGGGACCGGCTCGTGGGGAGGTCCGGCGGGCCGAGGTCGAGCCCGGTGCCGGAGCTTGCCGTAGCGGCGTGGTCGGGACCGGCTCGTGGGGGCGGCCGGTGGGCCGAGGTCGAGTCGCCGGGCGGAGATCGAGCCCGGTGGGCGGAGGTCGAGCCCGGTGGGCCGAGGTCGAGCCCGGCGGAGCGGGGGCGTCGGCGAGTTGTGGCGACATGGGCGGGCGGGCGCCGGAAGGTCGCCCGGCTGCGGTGGTTCTCGTGAGCGTGACGGGGGCGACCCCCAGCCGCCCCCGTCACGACTCGGCCATGGTCAGCTTGCGTACGGGCGGACGCGCCGTGCGTCTCGCAGGGCGTGTGCCCACCATGCGAGCTGGTCGAGCAGCGCCTTCGCTGCTGCCGTCGGGCCGTCGGGATCGATCAGCTCGCCCCGGTCGTCGAACTGGCTCCAGGCGCCGTGGAAACTCACTGTCTCCCGGATGGTCGCCGCGTGCAGCTCGGCGAAGACGGGGCGCAGGTGCTCCACCGCACGCAACCCGCCGGACAACCCGCCGTACGACACGAACGCCACCGGCTTCGCCTGCCACTGCGTGCCGTGCCAGTCCAGCAGAGTCTTCAGCGATGCCGGGTAGCTGTGGTTGTACTCCGGCGTCACCATGACGAACGCGTCCGCCTTCTCCAAGCGCTCGCTGACTGCCGCCACCTCGGGAGTCGGCCGGCCGGACAGAGCGGCGGGGAGATTCGCGTCGGCCAGGTCGATCACGTCGACCCGGAACTCGCCGTGCTCGACCGCCTGCCTGGCGAACCACTGCGCCACCACCGGGCCGAACCGGCCGTCCCGGGTGCTTCCGACGATCACCGCAACATCAAGAGGTTCCATGCAGACCAGGATGGAACCTCGACATTACTGGAGGTCAAGAACTTCTGATCAGCGGTTATGTGCGGTCGAACTTCGAGAGTCGGTGAAGTGGTGGTGCCAAAGGGGTGCGGGCCACTGTTCGTTGGTTGGGCGCTGGGGTGGCGACGCGCGCTGACGGGGTGCGAGACCACGCCGGCACGTGGCCGGGGGAGCGCCGGTGCTTGGCGGGGTGCTGCCGTGGAGGCTGGCGCGTAGGGAGGGTTGGTTGGGCGCCGGTGATCGTCAGGTGTTGCCGCACCGGCGCGTGAGCCTGTGGAGTGTTGGTTGGGCGCCGGTGGTTGGCGAGTGTTGGCGTGTCGGGACGTGTGCGGGTGGAGTATTGGTCAGGTGACGGTGGTCGGCACGTCTTGCCGTGCCGGCGCGTGGCTGCGGGGAGCGCCGGTGCTCGGCGGGGTGCTGCCGTGGTGGCTGGCGCGTAGGTGGTTGGGCGCCGGTGGCGGCGGGTGTTGCCTCCACCGGCGCGTGGCCGTGGGGCGCCTCGATCAGACGCCGGTGATCAGGAGGTGTTGCCGCCGGTGCTGGGGGTTTGATGCCTCGTCCACCAGGGCGATCGCGAAGTCCGCGTAGGACACGCGCGCGCCCGGGTCGCCGGCGGCCGCCACCCGGTATGAGCCGGTGCGGTCGCCCTCGTGGTCGAAGTCTCCCGCGGGGCTCACGTAGAGCCAGTCCAGGTCGCTGGCGCGCAACAGGTCCAGGCCGGCCGCGTGCGCTGCGATGAACGGGCGGAACTCTGCCGGGAAACCGGGGGCATCTTTCAGCGGCAGGCCCGTCGCGTCCGGCGCCAGCGACGACAGGCCCACGACGATCACCCGCGCCGCGCCGGACGCGGCCAGTGCGCGTCCCGACGAGGTGAAGAACGCGTGCGGGTCGGTGCCCGCCCCGTAGACCGCGGCCGCTGAGATCACCGCGTCCTGGTCCTTCACCAGCGTGGCCACCGAATTCGCGTCCGTGACGTCGCCGGCCGCCAACTCGACCCCGTCTGGCGCCCGGTGCTTCGCCGGGTCGCGCACCACCGCCGTCACCTCGTGCCCGCGCCGCGCGGCCTCCGCGACCGCCTGCCGTCCCGCGCGCCCGCCGGCGCCGAAAATCACGATTCTGCTCATGGCGAGACCGTAGCCAGCGTCCCGGTTTCCTCTCGGATACCGATTACCGTGGCAGTATGCGCGAACCCCTGCCACCGGACATGTTCGACGAGCTCTGCCCGTCGGGCCTGACGCCGATCCGCTTCGGCGACAAGTGGGCCCCGCTGGTGATCGCGTGCCTCGAGCACGGTCCACGGCGCTTCTCCGAACTGCGGGTGCCCCTGCGGCGGGTCACCCCGAAAGGGCTGACGAAATCGCTGCGCGGCCTTGAACGTGACGGGCTCATCCGCCGCGCCAGCCACCCCGGCACGCCGCCGCGCGTCGAGTACGAGCTCACGGCCCTGGGGCGCAGCATGCTGGAACCGATGAAGGTCGTGTGCGCCTGGGTCGGCGAGCACTGGGAGGAACTGCTCGACGCGCGCGAGGCCTACGACGATCGGCTGCGCGAGGCGCGGTGAATGTCCGATGTGGACCGGCAGGTGGGCGGCAGTTCCGGGGGTGGGGCTGCTGCGGGTGTTGTGGTGATGGGGATTAGCAGGTGGGCGGCGGTTCCGGGGGTGGCTGTTGTGGTGATGGGAATGGCCGGTGGTTGGGCAGGTGGGCGGCGATTCCAGGGACAGAGCCGCCGTGGGTGCTGTGGTGAAGGGAGCGGCCGGCGGTTGGTCAGGGTGGGTGGTGGTTTGTCGGGGGTAGGGCGGCTGTTGGCGTTGTGGTGAATGGGCGGGGGCGGACAACGAGTGGGGCGGCGCTGATCTGCCACGAGACGTGACCGATCGGCGCCGCCACCATCAGACCAGCCAGGCCGCTACCCGCGCGCGTGTCAGGCCAGCCGACCCGCTACCCGGGTGCGTGTCAGGCCGGCCGGGCCGCTACCCGGGCGCGTGTCAGGCCAGCCGGGCCGCCACCTGGGCGCGTGTCATGCCAGCCGGGTCGTCACCCGGTTGCGTGTCAGGCCAGCCGGGCCGCTACCCGGGCTCGTGCTTCCCGCAGCGGGGTGGTTCCCTTGTCCCGCGCCGTGTCCAGCACCTCGGACACCGTAGTGCCGATCGCCTCCACACGGGCTGTCGCTTCCTCGTGTGGCAGGCCTTCCACCTCGCGCAGCAGCGTGTACACCGCGCCGCCCGCGCTGGCGATGAAGTCCGGCACCCACACGATTCCCCGAGCGGCCAGGTCGTCCGCGACCGTCTCGGACGTGAGCTGGTTGTTCGCCGGGCCGACGATCAGCGGCGCGGACAGCTCGGGCACCAGCTCCGCGGACAGCACGCCACCCACCGCAGCCGGCACCACGATGTCCGCGGGCGTGCGCAGCGCCTTCTCCGGATCCACCCACTCGTAACCGGAAGCGCGCTTCGCCGGGTCCACATCGGACACCACTACCCGGGCGCCCGCCGCTGCCACGTGTTGCGCCACCAGCGCGCCCACCGAACCCAGCCCGCTGACGACCACGGTGCGGCCGGTCAGCTCCGCGCTGCCGAACACGTGCCGCGCCCCGGCCCGCAGCGCGGCGAACACCCCCAGCGCGGTCGGGATGCTCGACGAACCCGTCCCGCCGTGCTCCGGCGGCAGGCAGAACACCCGCGACGTCGAGCGCCGCACCACCACCATGTCGTCCGGGCCCGTCCCGACGTCCGGGCCGCCGAAGTACGTGCCCCCGAACGACTCGATCAGCTCGCCCACGTCGAGCAGCGCCGCCTCCCGCAGCGACGGCGTCAGCTCCGTCCCCGGCCCGAGCGCGATCACCGTCTTCCCACCGCCGAAATCCAGCCCGGCGGCCGCGTTCTTGTCGGTCATCGCCTCGGACAGGCGCAACGCGTCCGCCAGGCCGTCCCGCCAGTCCGGGTACCGGCGCAGCCGGATGCCGCCGGCCGCGGGGCCGAGCGCACGGGAGTGGATCGCGACGATGACCGGCAGCCCCGAGCGGGGACCGCGCCGGACTTTCACCTCTTCATGCTCCATGCGCGAAAAGCTAGGCTGATGCACAACCACGAAGCGCCGCCGCCGAACGATATTCGGCATGACCATCGGAGCTGCGAACATGGATGAACTTGATTCGGCGATCGTGCGGCTTCTGCAGGAGGATGCGCGGCAGTCGAACAGGGACATCGCCCGCAAGGTCGGTATCGCGCCGTCCACGTGCCTGGAACGGATCCGCCTGCTGCGCAAGCGCGGCGTGATCCGCGGCTACCACGCGGACATCGACCTCGGCGCCCTCAACCGCGGGGTGCAGGCGATCGTCGCGGCGCAGATCCGGCCGCTGACGCGGGACGTGGTGGACGCGTTCGAACGCTCGCTCGCCGAGCTGCCCGAGGTCATCTCGGTCTTCACGATCGCGGGCAGCGACGACTTCCTCGTGCACGTCACCGCGCAGGACATCGACCACCTGCACGCGTTCCTGCTCGAGCGGTTCACCAGCCGCAGGGAGATGGTCACGTTCCGGACGTCGATCATCTATCAGCACCACAGCAAGCAGGTGCTGGACCCGCTACCCGGTCACTGATCGGGGTGCAGCGCGGCGAACACCGACGGCCAGTCCGGCCGCGGCGAGTCCTCGTCGTCGTACAGCTCGAACGTCTTGCCCGACGCCGACGGGTCGAACAACGCGGCCACGACGGCGTCGGCCACCGCGTCGCGCGAGACCCGGCCCTCGCCGGTGTCGCCCTGTTCGACGCGCACCCCGGCGGCGGGCAGGTCGTGCAGCCAGCTCGGCCGCACGATCGTGTACTGCGCGCCGCTCTCCCGCAGCGCCTGCTCGCCCCTGGCGCGGGCCTCGATGCGCGCGCTCATCTCGGGGTGCTCCGCCGGCCGCGTCAGGTAGATCTGGGACACCAGCACCACCGGGATGTCCTCGCGTGCCGCGATTTCCGCGATCGCCGAGACACCGCCGTGCATCGCGGCCTCCGCCGCGTCCGGCTCCTTCGGCGGCTCCGCGACGATCACGACCCCCTCGGCGCCGGCGAAGAGCGCCGGGTCCGGTTTCGCCGTCAGGTCCAGCGGGGGCTCCGAACTCCGGCTCGCCACCACCACCCGGTGACCGCCGCTCGCGAGCCGTTCCCCGATCCGGCGGCCGGTCCGCCCGGCGCCGCCGACCACGACGAAGGTGCTCATGGCTGCCTCCCGGCTCTCTCGGAGGGCACCAGGATGGACCCGCCCGCGATCATGGTCAATGGGTGGTGACTCAACCGTTCCCGCAGCGCGGCCGCCGCTTCTTCGGCGCCGAGCTCCGACCAGATCTCCAGCGATCGCCGGAACAGGCCGTGAGCCTCGCGCACCTGTCCGAGCCGTTCGTGCAACTCGCCGAGCAGCTGCCCCGCTTCGGCCTCGGACCGCCGGTCGCCGTCGCGCCGGTGCACCGACAGCGAGTTCACCAGCAGGAGCTTCGCGTGCGCGAGGTCGCCGCTGCGCAGGCACAGCTCCCCGAGGCTCTGGTGCGCGTAGCCCACGCAGTGGTCGTCGCCCAGCTCGCCGAAGATCGCGATCGCCCGGTCCAGCTCCTCACGGGCCCGTCCGAGGTTGCCGCGTTGCTGGTGCAGCAACGCCATCCGGTGCCGGGCGTGCGCTTCGCGGTGCCGGTCGCCGATCTCGACACACGCCTCACGCGCGTCGGTGAACCAGCGCTCGGCCGTCGCGTGGCAGCCCCGCGCCAGCCACACCGAGCCGATCGCGATCCGCACCACCGCCTCGCCATGCCGGTCGCCGCTGCGGATGAACAACTCCAGCGCGTCGTGGCAGTGCGAAAGTGCCATCTCGTGCTCGCCCGCGACGCGCCGGATCGTGCTCAACCCGGCCAGCGCGACGGCCGCGCCCTGGTCGTCGCCGATGCTCCGGAACAACGCCACCGACCGCTCGAACGCCTCACGCGCGGCGGTGTAGTCGTCCTGGTAGACCTCGAGCTGCCCGAGGTTGCGCAGCACCAGCGCCTGCCCGCGCGGCTCGCCCGCCCGCTCGGCCGCGCCCAGCGCCAGTTCGTGCGTGCGGCGCCAGTCCTCGTGGTGCCCGCGCAGGTCGAAGTACGGGGTGAACGCCGCCGCCAGCCGCCACGCCAGCGCGTCGAGACCGTGGGCCACCGCCAGTTCGACGAGTGGCACCGGTCGCTCGCCCGCGAACCACGCCACCGGATCGTCCAGCCGGGCCGGGCGCCACCAGTCCGCCGACCGCGGCTCCGGCGCGGCGCCGAAGAAGCGGACCGGCATCCGCTCCGCCGCCTCAGTGGCGAGCGAGAGGTACCCCTCGACCACACGGCGGACGCCGTCCGGATCCGGCTCCCCGAGTTCCCGCGCGTAGCAGCGCACCAGGTCGTGCAGCCGGTACCGCGGCTGATCGCCGACCAGCTCGACCAGGTGCGCGTCGACCAGCACGTCCAGCACGTCGTCCGCGTGCTCCCGCCCGAGCAGCGCCGCGACCACCCAGCCGGGGAACGGCAGCGGCCCGAGCCCGCCCAGCGCACGGAACGCCCGGGCGCAGCTGCCGGGCAGCTGGTCGTGGCTCAGCGCGAGGCTCGCCCGCACCGCCAGGTCGCCGACCCGCAGCTCGTCCAGGCGACGGCGCTCGTCGGCCAACCGGGCGGCAAGCGCGCGGAGTGTCCACTCACGACGGTGCGAAAGCCGTGCTCCGGCGATGCGGATCGCCAGTGGCAACCGGCCGCACGCCTCGACGATCCCGGCCGCCGCCTCGGGTTCGGCCGCCACGCGGCCCGCCCCGGCGATCCGGCCCAGCAGCTCCGTGGCCTCCGCGGCCGTCAGCACGCCGACGTCGACGTGCCGGGCGACGGTGAGGTCGGGCAGCCTGCCCCGGCTGGTCACCAGCACCGCGGCCGCGCCCGCGCCGGGCAGCAGCGGCCGCACCTGCGCGGCGCTGCCCGCGTCGTCGAGCACCACGCACACCCGCCGTCCCACCAGCCGCGAGCGGAGCAACGCCGACCGTTCGTCGAGCCCGCGCGGGATCCCGGCGTCCGGCACGCCGAGCGCGTGCAGCAGTTCGGCCAGCACGTCCAGCGCCCGCCGCGGCGAGTCCGACGTGCCACGCAGGTCCACGTACAGCTGGCCGTCGGGGTAGCGGTCGCGCACGGCGTGGGCGGCGTGCACGGCCAGCGCCGACTTCCCCGCGCCCGGCGGCCCGGACAACACCACGACGGCGGGGTGCTCGCCGTCCAGCAAGCCGGTCAGCTCCGCGAGCCCCGTCTCGCGGCCGGTGAAGTCGGGCAGGTCCAGCGGCAGCTGGCACACCGGCGCCGGCGCGTCCAGTTCGGCCGCCGCCTGCCGCAGCCGCACGCCCGGCTCGGCATCCAGCTCCGCGCGCAGCACGCGCTCGGCTTCGGCGTACGCGGCCAGCGCCTCACCCTGTCGCCCGCTCGCGCCCAGCGCGACGACGAGCAGCCGCCACAGCTCCTCCCGCAACGGCTGTTCGGCCAGCAGGCCACGCAGTTCCACGATCGCCTCGGCGTGCCGCCCGGCCGACACGTGGAACCGCAACCGTTCCTCCTGCACCGACAACCGCAGCTCGCTCAGCCGCGCGACGGCGGACGACCAGGTGTGGTGGTGCGGCAGGTCTTCCAGCACCTCGCCGCGCCACAGCGCGGCGGCCTGGTCGAGCAGCGCGGGCGCCTCTTCGACACGTGCCCGCGCCACGAGCCGCTCGGCGAGCGTCGCGTCCAGCTCGTCCGGCCCGGCGTGGAGCTGATATCCGCCCGGGCCGCTTTCGATGCGGTCCCCGAGCACGCGGCGCAGGCCGTGCACATAGGTGCGCAGGTTCGCGGCGGCGGACCGCGGCGCGCGCCCCGGCCACAGCACGTCCGTCAGCGCGTCGGCGGACACCACGACGCCGGGCTGGAGCAGCAGGGCGGCCAGCAGCAGGCGCGGTTTCGGCCCGCCGAGCGGCACGCGACGGCCCCCGGCCTCCGCTTCGAGCGGTCCCAGGATGCGGAAGAACACCAACGGCATCGCCCCCGACCGGAAAAAAGGAAATCCGATACTAGGCAAGCCCGTCAACGATTCACCAGTGCCGTTCGGCGGCTTTTTCCCTAATTTCAGCGGAAGTATTCGCGCCGATTGTTCACTTGTTCACCGGTTCCGGCAGGACGGCTCCGGGCGAATTCCGCGGCCGCGGGCAGCTTCGGGCCACGCGGCTCGTCGGCCGCGAGGCGGAGGCAGGCGAGCAGGCGCAGCCCCGTCCACTCCCGGTCGGTCCAGTCGCCGGGATCCGCGGGCGGTTGCCAGTCCACCTCCGCCGCCTCGGTCCACACGTCGTGCGCGTGACCGGCCAGCAGGACGAGCCTGCTCACCGGCTCCTGGCGCGGGACCATGTCCTGCTCGCACCGCACCGCGTCGTCGACAGCGGCCAGGTGCCTGCCGAACGCCCGCCACACCGAGGGGTCTCCGGCCAGCGCCTGCCAGCCGGAGTCGAGCCGCCCGGCGATCCCGCGCAGCCAACGCCGCGCGGATCGATCTGCCAGGGAGTCGGCCCACTGCACCCCTCGATGATGAACCCTGAACGGCGTTTTAGCGACCGTAGCCGGCCTTCCGGAGTGCGTCGGCCAGCGCACCGCCGCCGCCGGCGGGCTCGCGCCGCTTCGGCTGACCGCCCTTGCGCGGCTGCCCGCCACGGCGCTCACCGCCGCCGCCACCAGCGGGTTTGGCGCGGCCGCCGCCGACCTCGTCGTCCAGGCGCAGGGTCAGCGAGATCCGCTTGCGCGGGATGTCCACCTCGAGCACCTTCACCTTGACGATGTCACCCGGCTTGACTACCTCACGCGGGTCCTTGACGAAGTTCTTCGACATCGCCGACACGTGCACCAGGCCGTCCTGGTGCACCCCGATGTCGACGAACGCCCCGAACGCGGCCACGTTCGTCACCACGCCCTCCAGCCGCATGCCCGGCTTGAGGTCGCCGATCTTCTCCACACCCTCGGCGAACGTCGCGGTCTTGAACGCCGGGCGTGGGTCGCGGCCGGGTTTCTCCAGCTCGGCGAGGATGTCGGTGACGGTCGGCAGGCCGAAGGTCTCGTCGACGAAGTCCTCCGGGCGCAGCTTGCGCAGCACCCGCTCGTTGCCGATCAGCTCCCGCAGCTCGATGCCGGTCTTCGACAGGATCCGCCGCACGACCGGGTAGGCCTCGGGGTGCACGCTGGAGGAGTCCAGCGGGTCGTCGCCGCCGCGGATCCGCAGGAAGCCGGCGCACTGCTCGAACGCCTTCGGGCCCAGCCGCGCGACGTCCTTCAGCGCCGAGCGCGACCGGAACGGGCCGTGCGTGTCGCGGTGGTTGACGATGTTCTCGGCCAGGCCGGCGGTGATGCCGGAGACCCTGGTCAGCAGCGGAGTCGACGCGGTGTTGACGTCCACGCCGACCGCGTTCACGCAGTCCTCGACCACCGCGTCCAGGGAGCGGGAGAGCGCCACCTCGGACACGTCGTGCTGGTACTGCCCGACGCCGATCGACTTGGGGTCGATTTTCACCAGCTCGGCCAGCGGGTCCTGCAGGCGCCGCGCGATCGACACCGCGCCGCGCAGCGAGACGTCCAGCTCGGGCAGCTCCTGCGAGGCGAACGCGGACGCCGAGTAGACCGACGCGCCCGCCTCCGAGACGACGGCCTTGGTCAGCTTCAGCTCGGGGTGCCGCTTGATCAGCTCGATGGCGAGCTTGTCGGTCTCCCGGGACGCGGTGCCGTTGCCGATCGCGATCAGGTCCACCGAGTGGGCGGCGCAGAGCTTGGCCAGCTCGTCGATCGACTGGTCCCAGCGGTTCTGCGGCTGGTGCGGGTAGATCGTGTGGGTGTTGACGACCTTGCCGGTCGCGTCCACGACGGCGACCTTCACGCCGGTGCGGAAACCCGGGTCGAGGCCCATCGTGGCGCGGGTGCCTGCGGGCGCGGCCAGCAGCAGGTCGCGCAGGTTCGCGGCGAACACGTTCACCGCGTCCTCCTCGGCCTTCTGGCGCAGCCGCATCCGCAGGTCGATGCCGAGGTGCAGGAGGATCTTGGTGCGCCAGGCCCACCGCACGGTGTCCTGCAGCCACTTGTCGGCCGGACGGCCTTCGTTGGTGATGCCGAAGCGCTGCGCGATGCGGCGCTCGTAGTCCGAGGGGCCCACCTTCGGCTCGTCGCTGGGTTCTTCCGGCTCGACGGTGAGGTCGAGGACCTCCTCCTTCTCGCCGCGCAGCATCGCCAGCACCCGGTGCGAGGGCATCTTCGTGAACGGCTCGGCGAAGTCGAAGTAGTCGGCGAACTTCGCGCCCTCGGTCTCCTTGCCCTGGCGGACCTTCGACGAGAAGTAGCCCTCCGACCACATCTTCTCGCGCAGCTCGCCGATCAGGTCGGCGTCCTCGCCGAAGCGCTCGACCAGGATCGCGCGAGCCCCGTCCAGCGCGGCCTGCGCGTCCGCGACGCCCTTCTCGGGGTCGACGAACACGGCCGCGGCGGCCTGCGGGTCGGTGTTCGGGTCGTTCAACAGGCCGTCGGCCAGCGGCTCCAGGCCTGCCTCGCGGGCGATCTGCGCCTTCGTGCGCCGCTTCGGCTTGTAGGGCAGGTAGATGTCCTCCAGCCGGGCCTTGGTGTCCGCGGCGCGGATCGCCTCGGCCAGCTCCTCGGTGAGCTTGCCCTGGCTGTCGATCGATTCGAGGATCGCGGCCCGGCGCTCGTCGAGCTCCCGCAGGTAACGCAGCCGGTCCTCCAGCGTGCGCAGCTGGGCGTCGTCCAGCGCGCCGGTCACCTCCTTGCGGTACCGCGCGATGAACGGCACGGTCGCCCCGCCGTCGAGCAGGTCCACGGCGGCCTTGACCTGCCCTTCGCGGACGCCGAGCTCCTCGGCGATCTTCTGCTCGATCGACTGCACGGCCACTGTCACGATGCTGATCACTCCCTGCTCGCGGTTGCGGGGGCCAATTCTGCCTGCGCCGACCGGGCGCGGCACGGAAGGGGTGCCCGCCGTTGCCGAATCGGGAGGATCGGCGCGGTAACCAACGCGGGCCCGGCCGCGACCTCGGGATACCGGGGTCGAGGTGGGCAGGTGCGGATGGGCGGGAAGCGGCAGGTGCGGGTGGCGATGCACCTCCGGCGGGTCGACGTGGACGGGCCGGACGGCGAGCCGGTGACGTTGTCGTACCCGGGGATGCTGCTGACCGGGTACGAGGACGGCCGCGAGGTGTGCCAGCGCTGGATCCCGCTGGGCAGCGAGCCGAGCGTGGCCGACGACGAACGGCTGATCGCGGCCCTGCACGCGGCGATGCTGTGGCAGAACGACGCGGAGGAGGAGTGCCCCTGAGCGGCCTCAGCGCGATCTCAGTTCCGCGCCGATACGTTCCCGGTCATGGTGACGATGGGGGCCGTCGACGTGCGGCGGAGCGGGCCGGGGCCGGTCCGGCTGGGGATCTGTTGCGCGACGATCGCGGCCTGCGTGCCGTACCTCGCGCTGAAGGTGATGTGGCTGTCCGGGAGCAGCGCCGGTGCCGCCACCGCCGCCGGAGCCGCGGAACTGCTGGACGCGCGGCACCTGGTGGGGGATGTGATCACCGGGCTGATGGAGCTGGCGGCCATCGCGCTCGTGCTCGCGCTGACCTTCCCGTGGGGCAGGCGGCTGCCGCGGGTGCTGGCGCTGGGGCCGGTCTGGGCGGCGACGGGACTGCTCGCGCCGATCGCGCTCGGCCTGCCGGTGGGGCTGGTCGCGCAGGTGGTGCTGGGTGGTTCCCCGGCGCCCGCGGACAACGGGCTGCAGGGCTGGGTCTACGCCGTGGTGTACGGCGGGTTCGTGGCGCAGGCCGTCGGGTTGCTGGCCGCGTTCGTCGGCTACGCGCGGGACCGGTGGCCGGTGGTGTTCCGGATCCGGGTGCCGGAGCTGGCCCCGCGGCGGCCCGGCCCGCTCGTGACACCGGCCGCGGTGGTCGTTCTCGGTTACGCCGCGATGCTCCTCGCGTGGTCGGTGTCCGGGGCGCGCTGGGGCGGGCCGGCCGGGTTCGACACCGCCGGGCAGCAGTCCTTCCTGCTCGCGCAAGGCCTGCTGGTCGCCGGGGGTGCCGTCGCGGTGCTGAGCCTGGTGCGGCGCCGGGGTTCGGGCCGCGTGCTGCCGCGGGTCGCGGTGGCCTGGGCAGGCACCGGGGTGGCGGTCACCTCCGGGCCGACGCACATCGCGCTGAGCAACAACGGTGCCGTGAGCGCGCTGTTCGCCGCCGTGTCGCTGGCCGGTGCGGTGTGCGGAGTGGTCCTCCTCGTGGCGGGTGCTTCGGCGGTGGCCTCGCCGGCGTCGGACGGGGCAGCGGCGCGCTGACGACGAGGCGGGCGACGGTCACGCCGGCGGCGGGCTGAGCTTCAGCAGGAGCCGGTGCAGTTCGGCGCGCTCCGCGGCGCTCAGCCGGCTCAGCATCGACTCGTCCACCTCGCGCGCGACCGGGTCGGCCTCGCGCAGGGCGGCTTCGCCCGCGCTGGTCAGTCGCAGGATGCGGCGGCGCCGATCGGTGCCGATCGTGCGCGTGATCAGGCCGCGCTGTTCCAGTCGCAGCATCAGGTTCGCCAGTGTCGCCTTGTCGATCGCCGCCTGCTGGCCCGCGCTCGCCTGGTCCACGTCGTCGCCCTCGGCGATCGCCTTCAGGACCGCGTACTGCGGCTTCGTCAGCGCGGGCAGCTCCGCCTGCCAGCGCGCGCCGTGTTCCTGCAGAGCACGGCGCATGACGTGGAACACGGCTTCGTCGACAGCTGTCATGAGCGCATGTTAGTGTGCGTACGAAAGGTTCGTATACGAACTAATAGGGAGGGTGCGATGCGGCTGATCGTCGGCATGACCGGGGCGACGGGCGCACCCTTCGGCGTCCGCCTGCTCGAAGCGCTCCGCGACCTGCCCGATGTCGAGACGCACCTGGTGCTCTCCCGCTGGGCGCGCACCACCATCGAGCTGGAAACCCCTTACAGCGCACGGGAAGTCGGCAAGCTCGCCGACGTCGTGCACGGCGCGGGGGACCAGGCCGCGCCGATCTCGTCCGGCTCGTTCCGCACCGACGGCATGGTCGTCGTCCCGTGCAGCATGAAGACCGTCGCCGGGATCCGAGCCGGGTACGCCGACGGGCTGGTCGGCCGCGCGGCCGACGTCGTGCTCAAGGAACGCCGCCGGCTCGTCCTGGTGCCGCGCGAGACGCCGCTGAGCGAGATCCACCTGGAGAACCTGCTCGCGCTGGCGCGGATGGGCGTGCGCGTCGTGCCGCCGATGCCCGCCTTCTACAACCACCCGGACTCCGTGGACGACATCGTCGACCACGTCGTCGCCCGCGTGCTGGACCAGTTCGACCAGCCCGCGCCCCGCGCCCGCCGCTGGTCCGGCCTGCACCGATAGGAGGAAACCCGTGCCCTACGACGACTTCCGCTCGTTCCTGGACACTTTGGACGAACACGGGCAGCTGCTGCGGATCGCCGAGGAGGTCGCGCCCGAACCCGACCTCGGCGCCGCCGCCAACGCCGCCCCGCGCCTGGGCGACAAGGCGCCCGCGCTGTACTTCGACAACGTCACCGGCTTCACCGACGCCCGGATCGCGCTCAACGTGCACGGCTCCTGGGCCAACCACGCGCTCGCGATGGGACTGCCGCCGCAGACCGGGATCAAGGACCAGGTCGCCGAGTTCATCCGGCGCTGGGAGGACTTCCCGGTGCCGCCGGAGCGGCGCGCGAACCCGCCGTGGGCGGAGAACGTGCTGGAAGGTGACGACGTCGACCTGTTCCGGGTGCTGCCGCTGTTCCGGCTCAACGACGGCGACGGCGGGTTCTACCTGGACAAGGCCGCGGTCGTGTCCCGCGATCCGGCCGATCCGGACCACTTCGGCAAGCAGAACGTCGGGGTGTACCGGATGCAGGTCAAGGGCCGCGCCAAGCTGGGACTCCAGCCGGTGCCGATGCACGACATCGCGCTGCACCTGGCCAAGGCCGAGGAGAACGGCGAGGACCTGCCGGTCGCGATCGCGCTGGGCAACGAGCCGGTGATCTCGATCGTCGCGGCCACCCCGATGGCCTACGACCAGAGCGAGTACGAGATGGCCGGCGCCCTGCGCGGCGCGCCTGCCCCGATCGCGACCGCGCCGCTGACCGGGCTCGACGTGCCGTGGGGCTCGGAGGTGGTCCTGGAAGGCGTCATCGAGGGCCGCAAGCGCGAGATCGAGGGGCCGTTCGGCGAGTTCACCGGCCACTACTCGGGCGGCCGGAACATGACGGTGGTGCGAATCGACCGCATCCACCACCGGACGAACCCGGTGTTCGAGTCGCTGTACCTCGGCATGCCGTGGACCGAGATCGACTTCCTGATGGCGGCGAACACCTGCGTGCCGATCTACCAGCAGCTCAAGGAGGCCTTCCCGGAGGTGCAGGCGGTCAACGCCATGTACACGCACGGGCTGCTGGCGATCATCTCGACGAAGAAGCGCTACGGCGGGTTCGCGAAGGCCGTCGGGATGCGGGCGATGACCACGCCGCACGGGCTCGGGTACGTCAAGACGGTGATCATGGTCGACGAGGACGTCGACCCGTTCAACCTGCCGCAGGTGATGTGGGCGCTGTCCACGAAGGTCAACCCGGCGGGCGACCTGGTGAACATCCCGAACCTGCCGGTGCTGGAGCTGGACCCCGGTTCGCAGCCCGCCGGCATCACGAACAAGATGATCATCGACGCGACCACCCCGGTGGCGCCCGACGACCGCGGTCACTACAGCCAGCCGGTGCGCGACCTGCCCGAGGCCGCCGCCTGGCTGACCAAGTTGCAGGGAATGCTGGCGCGGTAAGGAGAATCCGATGTGCCCACGTTGTGAGTTCGAGGTCGTGGATAAGCTGGCGGACTCGCCGGTCGCCGGGGTGTGGGAGGTGCTGCAGTGCCGGCGGTGCCTCTACACGTGGCGGACGACGGAGCCGCCGCGGCGCACGAGCCGGGAGCACTACCCGGAGGAGTTCCGGATGACCCAGGCGGACATCGACAACGCGCCCGAGGTGCCCGCCGTGCCGCCGCTGCGGGTGCGCTGATGGCGGACACGCTGATGTGGGAGGTGCGCGCGGTGCCCGGTGGGCGAGACGCGCTGGCGCGCTGGGTCGTCGAGAACGTGCCCGGGCCCGCCGACGTCTACCTCGGCGGGCAGGACCGGGTGGTGGTGATCGCGCGTGGCAAGGCGCGGCTGCCGGAGCCGCCGGCGGAACTGGTGGCGCGGCCGGTGGCGCAGTGGCCGTTCACGTTCCACCGGTCGGTGTAGTCCGCGGTCGGCGACCCCCGTTGCGCTGGAGGGATGGCGGACGAGGCGAAACGCCCAACCGCTACCCCGGCGAGGGTCCGCGCATCGAGGGGCTCCCGGAGCCGGGCAGCGGTGGGTCGGCGAGTTCAGTCAGCCGGCGGGGTGGCAGCGTTTGAAGCCGATCAGCGTGCGGTAGCGCTCGCGGGCCGCGAACTGCGTCAGCGTCCACACCGCCGGCGTGCC
>NZ_JBEXTX010000061.1:0-47766 GCF_040614175.1 Amycolatopsis sp. NPDC006131 | reverse complement strand
AGTGTTCGGTTGCCGAGACACCGCGTCAAGCCGGGAAAGCGTGGCTTGACCCGGTGGCTCGGCAACCGATTTGGCTGGGGATCGGGTTGCGGGAGAGGGGTGGTTCGTGGGGTTGGTGCGTGGGGTTGCCGGGTTCCAGTACGCCGAAAAATGAAATGACCCCGGCCACCGGCCGGGGTCATCATGTGTGTGCTGTCGGGGATCAGCTGGTGGCCTTGGCGCCGCAGACGGGCCAGGCGCCGTAGCCGCCGCGGTCGTCGCGCACCTTGGTCGCCACCGCGATTTGCTGCTCGCGCGTGGCCTGGTGCGGGTAGGCCGCGTACTGGTCGCCGCCGTAGGCGTCCCACGTGCTCTTGTTGAACTGCAGGCCGCCGTAGTAGCCGTTGCCGGTGTTGATCGACCAGTTGCCGCCGGACTCGCACTTCGCGATGGCGTCCCAGATGGCGCTGTCGCTGATCACCGGCTGCTTGGTGCCGACCCGGACGATCTTCGGCTTGGCCTCGACGATCACCTTCGTCGAGAGCTCCTCGCGGGCGGTCTCCTTGCCGTTGCGCTTGGTGATCCGGTAGGTCACCAGCTTCTTGCCCGCCGTGCCCGGGTCCTGGACGACCTCGTCGCCCGCGTCGAGGGTCGCGTCCTTGATCTCCTGGACCGGAGGATCGATGTCCTCTTCCTGGTTGATCACGGTGACCCCGGTGCGCGAGATGTGCACCTCGGCGCCGTTGGTCAGCTTGAGGGCCAGGCCGCCCTCGATCTCGTCGTCCGGGCCGAGCGACATGCCCTGCTCCGCCAGGAACTCCTCCGCGGTGATCGCGGTGGTGCTGATCTGCCGGGGGGCGGCGTCGCCGTCGTAGACGGTGATGTTCTTGAGGGTCTTGACCTCGACGGTCGCGCCGTCGAGGGGCAGCTCCGCGTCCAGCGGCATCGAGTACGCGGTGCCCGGGCCGAACTGGCCGCTCAGGCCCAGCTGCGTGATGGCTTCCTGCAGGCTCGTCGCGCGAACCCAGGACTCGCGGGCGACCCCGTCGACGACCAGGTTCAGCTTGCGGCCGCGCTCCAGCTTGATGACGCCACCGTCACCGACCGGCGCCTGCGGCGAGGGGGACAGCGCGTCGTGCTCACCGACGGTGAGACCGGCGTCCTCGAGGACCTCGCCGACCGTCTTGCCGAAGCTGTGCACGGTCTGCGTGTGGCCGTCGACGTCGACGGTCACGCTCTTGTTCATGGCCAGCGCGGCGGCGCCGCCACCGGTGAGGCTGATCAGGAGGGCCAGGACCGAGCCGCGGAGGAACCGCCGCTTCCAGGTCTTGACCGCGGAGACGAGGGCCTTCTCCGGCTCCTCCTCGGCCTCCACGGCGGCCGTGCGGTCCTGTGCGGCCGCGTCCGGGATGGCGAGGGCCGGGAGCATCGTGGTCTCGGCGTTGATCAGCCGGATCAGCTCGTCGACGTCGATCTCGGCCTCGGCCATGAGATCGTCCGCGTCGTTGCCCAGCACCGTGCGGATGTCGTGCTCGGTGACAGCCAGGTCGTCCGAGAACGCGTCGGCGTCGGGCCAGTCGAGGGTGCCCACCGCGCCACCACGGCTGGACTCGAACCAGTCCATCGCCTCAGTCGGACGCGCGTCGGCCCATCTACTACCAGTCACAGCAGGTCGATCCCTTTCGCACTACGGCTCCCGAAGTCTTCGCCATCCCCGATCCCGACCTGCACTGGCTTGACTCCGGGTGTCCCGCTCTTCGCCCGGTTGGAGCGATCATGCGGCACGGTCACGGGACAGTAACGGACCCCGCGAGGTTGCGCAAACACCGGGCGGAATGTCGTGGCGTTCGTCACTCCTCCAGGTGGATGGTTGATTTCCACGGATGTCGCAGTCCGTTCAACCCGCTGTGACGGACGGCAGCCGGAACACGCGTTCGGCCGTCTCCGACACCGCCGAACAGACCTGTTCCAGCCCCTCCGAACGGAGGTCGGCGAGGAACGCGACCGTATAAGCGGTGCAGTACGGCTCGTTCGGCCGTCCGCGGAACGGGTGCGGCGTCAGGAACGGCGCGTCGGTCTCGACGAGGAACTGCCCGGACGGCACTAGCCGCGCCGCGGCCTGCAGCGCCCGGGCGTTGCGGAACGTGACCGTGCCGGCGAACGACAGCACGTACCCGGCGTCCACGCACCGGCGTGCGATGTCCTCGTCCCCGGAGAAGCAGTGGAACACCACGGTCTCCGGCGCGCCCTCCTCGTCCAGGATCCGCAACACGTCGGAGTGCGCGTCCCGGTCGTGGATCATCAGCGGCTTGCCGACCCGCTTGGCGAGGTCGATGTGCCAGCGGAACGCCTCCTGCTGGGCGTCCGGCGGCGAGTAGTCCCAGTAGTAGTCCAGACCGGTCTCGCCGACCGCGACCACCCGGTCCTGGCGCGCCAGACGCTCTATTTCGGACTGTTCCGCCTCGCCGAAGTCCTTGGTGCGCGTGGGGTGGATGGCCACCGCGGCCCACACCCGCTCGTCCCAAGTGGACGCTTCCGCGGCCCAGCGGGCGGCGTCCAGGTCGTCGGCGACGGTCACCATCCGGGTCACCCCGGCCGCCGCGGCGCGGTCGGCCAGCTCGGCCACGTCGGTCGCCGTGACCGCGCCGCAGGCGTCCAGGTGCGTGTGCGAGTCGACCACCGACGCCGGCAGGCGCTCCGGCACCGGTGGCCGTTCCTTCTTGCTCACTGCGCGATCGGGGCCCACTCCGGACCGGTCTCGCCGAGCTTCGGGTCGAGCTTGGCGAACAGCGGCGTCGGCTTGGCCAGCGGGCGGCCGACCTCGATCGGGATGGACTCCCAGCGCGCCTGCTCGGCCGCGTAGTCGCCGGTCAGGATCGGGTTGATCCGGCCGGGGATGTCCAGGTCCTCGACGTCCTGCAGCTCCGGCTGCGCGGCCCACACGCCGGTGCCGCCCAGCGCCTCGTGCACCTTCTGCGCCGAGTGCGGCAGGAACGGGGTGAGCAGCGTGTTCGCGTCCGACACCACCTGCAGCGCGGTGTGCAGCACCGCGTCCCGGCGCTCCGGATCGCCCTTGAGCTTCCACGGCTCCTGGTCCGACAGGTACCGGTTCGCGGCCGACACGACGCGCATCGCCTCGGTGGCCGCCAACTTGAACCTCGACCGCTGCAGGTGCCCGCCGACGGTCTCGAACGCCTTGCGGGACAGCGCCTTCAGCTCCTCGTCCGCGGGCGCCGGCTTGACCGGGGCCGGGATCGCGCCGTTGTTCTTGTGCGCCATCGAGATCGAGCGGTTGACCAGGTTGCCCCACTCGTTGGCCAGCTCGAAGTTGGTCCGGCGGACGAACTCGTCCCAGGTGAAGTCGGTGTCCTGGGTCTCCGGGCCGGCCACCGCGATGAAGTAGCGCATGGTGTCCGGGCCGAACTCGCGCAGGAAGTCGTTGACGTAGATGACCGTGCCGCGCGAAGTGGAGAACTTCGACCCGCTCATGGTCAGGAACTCCGACGACACGATCTCGTCCGGCAGGTTCAGCTTGCCGTACGGGCCGACCTGGCCGCCCTTGTCACCCGCGCCGTTGTGGCCGAGCAGCAGCGCGGGCCAGATCTGGGCGTGGAAGGTGATGTTGTCCTTGCCCATGAAGTAGTAGCCGCGCGCGTCCGGGTTGGTCCAGAACTCCTGCCACGCGTCCGGGTTCCCGCTGCGGCGGGCCCACTCGACGCTGGCCGAGAAGTAGCCGATCACCGCGTCGAACCACACGTAGAACCGCTTCAGCGGCTGGTCGCGCCAGCCGTCCAGCGGGATCTTCACGCCCCAGTCCAGGTCGCGGGTGATCGGGCGGGGCCGCATGTCGTCGAGCAGGTTCTTGGTGAAGTTGACGACGTTGGGCCGCCAGTCGGTCTTCGTCGACAGCCACTTGCCGAGGCTCTCGGTGAACGCGGGCAGGTCGAGGAACAGGTGCTCGGTCTCGACGAACTTCGGCGTCTCACCGTTGATCCGCGACTTCGGGTTGATCAGCTCCGCGGCGTCCAGCTGGTTGCCGCAGTTGTCGCACTGGTCGCCGCGCGCGCCGTCGTAACCGCAGATCGGGCAGGTGCCCTCGATGTAGCGGTCCGGCAGCGTGCGGCCGGTGGACGGGCTGATCGCGCCGGTCGTGGTCTTGGGCACGACGTAGCCGTTGCGGTGCAGCGCGAGGAAGATCTGCTGCGTGACCTCGGCGTGGTTGCCGGTGCTGGTGCGGGTGAACAGGTCGTAGGTCAGCCCGAGGCCCTGCAGGTCCTGGCCGATCTGGCGGGTGTACTTGTCGGCGGTCTGCTGGGAGGTGAGGCCCTCCTTGTCCGCCTGGACCGTGATCGGCGTGCCGTGCTCGTCGGTCCCGGACACCATGAGCACCCGGTTGCCGGCCATTCGCTGGTAGCGCGAGAACACGTCCGACGGGACGCCGAAGCCGGAGACGTGGCCGATGTGACGGGGCCCGTTGGCATAAGGCCAGGCCACCGCCGTCAACACAGGGATGCTCATGCCTGTTTAGCGTACGGATGCCGTCTCGTGCATTGTTACCTGGGAAGGCTTAAGGAGGTCGGGTGTCGCCGACGCGGCTGCTGGTGCTGGGCGTCGTACGGATGTACGGCCGGGCGCACGGCTATCAGGTGCGGCGTGAGCTGCTGGCCTGGTCGGCCGACCGCTGGGCGAACGTCCAGCCCGGGTCGATCTACCACGCGCTGAAGAAGATGGCGGCCGAAGGCCTGCTGGAGGCGGTGCCGGACGAACCGGAGGGACGCGGCCCGGACCGGATCGCCTACCGGCTGACCGACGACGGCGAGACCGAGTTCCAGGTCCGGCTGGCCCAGATGATCGCGGAGACCGAGGGCGACGGGGCCCAGGACGCGTTCGCCTTCGCCGCCGCGCTGACCTTCCTGCCCTCCCTGCCCCGCGACCGGGCCCTGTCGCTGTTGCGGCACCGCCTGACGTGGCTGGAGGGCCAGCTCGCGACCACCCGCAGCGTGCTGGACGGCGGAGTCAACTGGGGCCACCCGGAGCACGTCGGCGAGCTGTACCGGCTGTGGGGCACGAACGTCGAGGCGACCATCGAGTGGCTGCGCGGCCTGATCAAGCGCCTGCAGGACGGCGAGTACGTCATGGCCGACGACCCGGGGCGCCACTTCGGCGCACCCCCGGAGATCAAGTAATCAAATTTGACTACGGCGCGATAGTTGGGGCAGAGTGGCCGCCATCACTAGTCAAATTTGACTACTGAATCAAGGGGGATTTCTCATGATCAAGGCACGCGGCCTCGCGCGGACGTTCACCGCGCGCGGCCGCAGCGTCGAGGCCGTGAAGGGCGTCGACATCGACGTCGCCGAGGGTGAACTGGTGGGGTTCCTCGGCCCGAACGGCGCCGGCAAGACCACGACGCTGCGGATGCTGACCACGCTGCTGCGCCCGACCGCGGGCGAAGCGCAGGTCGCGGGGCGTGACCTGCTGGCCGACCCGGTCGGCGTGCGCAGGCAGATCGGGTACGTCGCCCAGGGCGGCGGCGTCACCCCGGAGATGAAGGTGCTCGAGGAGATCGAGCTGCAGGGCCGGCTCTACGGCATGTCGAAGGAGGACTCGCTGCGGCGGGGCCGGGAGCTGATCGACCAGCTCGACCTCGTGGGGCTGGACGACCGGCTGACGAAGACGCTGTCCGGCGGCCAGCGGCGGCGGCTGGACATCGCGCTGAGCCTGATCCACGACCCGAAGCTGATCTTCTTCGACGAGCCGACCACCGGGCTGGACCCGCAGAGCCGCGCCAACCTGTGGGACCACATCCGGCGGCTGCGCGCGGACCACGGCGTGACGTTGTTCCTCACCACGCACTACCTGGACGAGGCCGACTCGCTGTGCGACCGGATCCTGGTGATCGACAACGGTGAGATCGTGGCCGAGGGGTCGCCGGACTCGCTCAAGGCGCGCGTGTCCGGCGACGGCGTGACCATCGGGGTGGCCCCGGAGTTCGTGGACGCCGCGGCCGAGGTCGCCGGCCGCCTGGACGGCGCGCACGAGGTGACCACCGGTGAAGCCGAGGTGCGGTTCCGCGTGCCGCGCGGGGACACCGCGCTGCCGGAACTGTTGCGGCGCCTGGACGCCGACGGCATCGCGATGACCTCGATGCAGGTGAACCGGCCGACGCTGGACGACGTGTTCCTCACGCTCACCGGCCGGTCGCTGCGCGACGCCGAGCAGTCCCAGCAGCACGAGGAGGCCGCCCATGTTGCGTGACACGTGGCTGATCTTCAAGCGGGACTGGACGTTGTCCATGCGCAACCCCGCGTGGATCATGATCGGCATCATGCAGCCGGTGCTGTACCTGGTGCTGTTCGGGCCGCTGATGGAAAAGGTCGTCAGCAGCACGCCCGGCTTCCCGCCGGGCACCAGCTGGACCATCCTGACCCCGGCGCTGATCATCCAGCTGGCGCTGTTCAGCTCGTCGTTCGCCGGGTTCGCGCTGCTGATGGACTACCGCAGCGGCGTGCTGGAACGGCTGCGGGTGACGCCGGCCAGCCGGGTCGGGCTGCTGCTGGGCAAGGTGGCCAACAACGTGATCCAGGCGGTCATCCAGGCCGTGCTGATCACGGTGCTCGCGTATGTCGCGTTCGGACTCGACGCGCCGGTCGGCGGGGTGCTGCTGAGCCTGGTGATCGTCGGACTGGTCGCGGCGACGCTGGCTTCGGCGTCGTACGCGGTGGCGCTGACGCTGAAGAGCGAGCAGGCCTTCCCGGCGCTGCTGAACGCCGTGCTGATGCCGGTGCTGCTGCTGTCCGGCATCCTGCTGCCGATCACGAGTGTCCTCGCGCCGGACTGGCTCTACGCCATCTCGCGGATCAACCCGTTCACCCACGTCGTCGACGCCGAGCGAGCCACCTTCCGCGGCGACCTCACGATGGACGCCCTGATGACCGGCTCGATCATCCTCGTGGTGATGACGGTGCTGGCCGTGTTCTGGGGCACGCGCACCTTCCAGAAGGAGAACGCCTAGTCCACGCGGCCGCGCTCGCCACACCGGTGATTTCGCCGATGCCCCGGCGACCGCGGCCGCCCCACACTGGCCATCCCCAGACCACGGAGGTGACCAGTGCGCACAGCCGTCCTCGCAACGCTACTGGCGGTGTTCGCCGCGGTGCTGCCCGCCACGGCGGCGGCCGCGAACCCGACGATCACCACGCCACCCGCGGGCAGCCGCGGGTTCCCGTTCCTCGCCGCGGCCGAGGACCTCGGCTCGTTCGGCTACACCGAGAGCGAGTTCTTCATCTCGGGCACCGCGACCGCGTACGCCAAGTCGGGGCTGTGGACCTCGTCGGGCCGCTGGGACGTCCGGCCCACCACCCAGGCCGCGTACCGGACCCGGCTGCTGGTTCGGCGGCCGAGCGACCCGGCGCGCTTCAACGGCACGGTCGTCGTGGAGTGGCTCAACGTCAGCGCCCAGCTGGAGCTCTCGCCGGACTACTGGTTCATGCGGGACGAGCTGCTGCGCCGGGGCTACGCGTGGGTCGGCGTGTCGGCGCAGTCCGTTGGTGTCAACGGCGGGCTCGGCGACATCGCGGGCCTGCGCGGCTGGGACCCGGCCCGCTACGGCAGCCTCGTGCACCCCGGTGACGCCTACTCCTACGACATCTTCTCCCAGGCGGGACAGGCGTTGCGCACGCCGAACGGGCCGGACCCGTTGGGCGGCCTGGAGATCCGGACGCTGCTCGCCGACGGGGAATCGCAGTCGGCCGGGTTCATGACCACCTACGCCAACGCCGTCCAGCCGGTCGCGCGCGTCTACGACGGCCTGATGATCCACAGCAACAGCGCGGTCGCGGCCCCGATCAGCGGCAGGCTCGCCGACGTGCTGACGATGCCGAACCCGAGCCGCATCCGGACCGACACCGCGGTTCCGGTGTTCGTGGTGCTCACCGAGACCGACGTGCCGGGCGCGGCGGCGGCACGGCAGCCGGACACCGACCGCATCGTGCACTGGGAGCTGGCCGGCACCGCCCACGGCGACCAGTGGGCCGTCGACCTCGGCGGCCCGACGGTGCAGAAGTCCGCCGGATCGGCCGCGCCGCAACCGAGCTGCGCCGCGGGGTCCGCCCCCTACAACGACGGGCCCGGCCACTACTCGATGAACGCTGCGCTGCGGGCGCTGTCCACGTGGGCGCAGGGCGGACCGCGCCCGGCGAGCGGCGCGCTGCTCGACGCCGACCGCCGCGACCCGGCCACCGGCCTGGCCACCGGCGGTATCCGGCTGCCCGACGTCGCGGTGCCGACGCGCACGCTGAGCGGCGAGCGGGACACCACGGACAGCGGCGTCTTCTGCGGCCTCTACGGCGCGCGGGACCCGTGGAACGGCGACGCGGACCCGTGGGACCAGCACGACGACGGCGACCCGTCCGACCCGTCGTTCCCGCCCACCGCGGAGCCGGTGCTGAGCCGCCTGTACCCGACGAACGACGGCTACGTGGCCAAGGTGCAGGCCGCCGCCCAGTCCTCGGTCACCGCGGGCCACCTGCTGCCCGAGGACGCCGCCACGATCGTCGAAGCCGCCCGGAATTCGGGCATCGGGGGTTAGCGGACCCGGCCGCCGGTCCGCGGGCCGGCGGCCGGGTTCCTCCCGCCGCCACCTCCACTGTGGACTCCCCGACGGTGACCGTGCCGTCACCGCGCGCCGTCACGCCCGGTACTTGCCGTGAGTCACACCCTTTCCGGGGGGTGCGTCGATACGGCAACCGGGGCTTTTCGCGCTTATGGTGACTACGCGGTGTCCTGGCGAGCGCATTTGCGTGGAATGAAGGCGGCATTTTGACGGAGGGCAGCACGGAGCGCGGGATCAACCTCGCGCTGCACGCGACCGTGGCGGACTGGGACGCGGTCCGGTCCGGTGCGGTCTCGTTCGCCTCCATCACGGTCACCGAGAACACCAACTGGCTCGACCGCGGCGCCGGGAAGCAAATCGAAGCGGCGCAGCGGGCCGGCATCCGCACCGGCATCCGCCATTACGCGCGTCCCGGCGCGCCCCACGACCAAGCCGAGCTGTGCGTGCGCGCGGGGCGGGGGCTCGGGGTGTTCGGGCCGGGTTCGCTCGCGCCGACGCTCGAAGTCGAGGCGGAGGGCGTCGACGACCGGTTCGTGAAGGCGTGGATCAAGACCGTGCGGCAGTCCGCGGGCATCCAGCGGGTCGTGATCTACGCCGATTACGGGCTCTGGTTGCGCCGGTTGCACCCGCAGAAGTGGGCCGACCGCGAAGTCGTGCTGTGGGTGGCGCGGCACAACGACATCCCTGGCCGCCCCGGCTGGTTCCACCCGCGCCTGGCGCTGCACGAGCACAGCTCGGTGCCGCCGATGCCCGGAGTGTCCGGCCCCATCGGCATGGACGCCCTGGTCTACCCGTTCACGCTGGCCGACCTACTGCTCTAGCGTGCTGCGCATCAGGAAGACGTTGTACGGGCCCCACTGCGACATCAGGTAGTAGACGTCCGGGCCGTCCAGCGCCCACGGGTGCAGGTAGCCGCCGTAGAGGCCGGGGTACTGGTGCCCAGGCACGGCGACCTGGCCGGGTGACCACGGCCCGGCGAGCCGGTCGGCGGAGCGCAGCAGGATCGCGCCGCCCGGGTCGTCCAGGTGCATCGCCAGCCACTGTCCGAGGTGGACGTCGTAGGCCACGGACAGCTCACCGACCGGGCCCGGGATGACCGGCGCGGCGGCGAACTCGTCCCGCGTCCAGCCGCGGCCGTCGAAGTACTCGTAGGACGACGCGTCCAGCAGGTGCGGGATCGCCGTGCGGGCCAGGTGGGCGTCGCCGTGCCGCCCGTTGGTGGTGCCGAAGAGGTAGACGTGGTCGCCCTCGCGGGCCAGCGCGCACATCTGGAACGGGTCGTCCCGCTCGGCGCGGTTGATCCAGCGCGCGCTCCACGGCTTGGCCCAGGTGACCCCGCCGTCGTCGGACACGGCGAGGCCGGAGTAGTTGGTGGTCCACTTCCCGGGCGGGCCCCACTGCCGCACGGACATGTAGTGCACGACCTGGAGCCCGTCGACCGCCAGGCCCGAGTTCGGGATGACGGTCACCTCGTCGCGGCGGCCGTCCCGCGGGATGACCTGGGCGGCGGTGCCGTCCGGCCGGGTGACGACGCCGTCGAGGCGCAGGCCGGCGGCCAGGTCCGTGCTGGTCGAGAAGGCGAGGACGTTGCTGCGCCAGTCGGCGCTGTTCGGGCCGCCGCCGTCGCCGCCCCAGCCCTCGCCGAAGGTGTCGCCGAACAACACGAAGACCCGCCCGTCGCCGCCGTCCCACAGGATGCCGAGATCCGTGCCGTGGATGGCGAACCGGTCGGTCCGGTTGATCGAATCGGCGCCGGTCACCTTGCAGATCTGCTCCGTCTCCGCGATCCGAACCATGCCCCGACCGTAGGTCACAATGTTCCCGTGCGGGCGACGCGAACGAGGCTTGGCCGGGGAAGAACACCGGATGAGGTGCTGCTTCTCCTCGACGAGCGCGCCCGCTCCCGGGGGATCGGCACGGCGGCCGGCCTGTGCGGCGAATGGTTCGGCTCCCAGGCCGTGCTGGCGCCCGAGGTCCAGCTCCGCCCCGTCACCGATCCGTTCGAGGTCCCGGACCGGCAACCGCGGGTCGAAGCTCCGGAGGGGGTCGTCGGCGGCGGCTGGTTCGGCTACCTGTCCTACGACCTCACCGACCCGTCCGGCCGGCGCACCGCGCTGCCCGCGGCGGTGTGGGGCTGGGCCGACCACGTCCTGCGGCTGGACGCGGACGGCTGGTGGTGGTTCGAATCGCTCGGCGGCCCGGACCTGGCGGCGGAGTTCGCGGAGCTGCTGACCCGGCCGGCGCCGTGCCCGGCCTGGCAGGCGGGGCCGTTGCACCGCCCGATCCCCGCGGAACACGGCGACGCGGTCAAGGCGTGCGTGCACGCGATCGAGGCCGGGGAGCTGTTCCAGGCCAACATCTGCACGCGCTTCGAGGGCACGTTCGAGGGCTCGCCCGCCGCGTTGTTCGCGCAGGGGGTGCGGGGGCTGCGGCCGCGCCGCGCCGCGTTCCTCACCGGCGAGTGGGGCAGCGTCGTGTCGTTGTCGCCCGAGCTGTTCCTCGCCCGCCACGGCGACCGGGTCCGCTCGACGCCGATCAAGGGCACGCTGCCCCGCCGCGGCCCGGCGGACGACGTGCTGGCACAACGGCTGCGTGAGTCGGTCAAGGACGTGGCCGAGAACGTGATGATCACCGACCTGGTGCGCAACGACCTCGGCCGGGTGTGCGCGGTGGGCAGCGTGCGGGTGCCCGAGCTGCTGCGGGTGCGGCCGGCGCCCGGCGTGTGGCACCTGGAGTCGACCGTGGAGGGGCGGGTGGTCACCTCGGACGCGGAGTTGCTGGCCGCGACCTTCCCGCCCGGCTCGGTGACGGGCGCGCCGAAGATCCGGGCGCTGGAGCTGATCGCGGAGCTGGAGCCGCGGCCGCGCGGGGTCTACACGGGCGCCGTCGGGCTGGCGTCGCCGGTGGCCGGGCTGGAGCTGAACGTCGCGATCCGCACGTTCGAGGTGCACGGCGGTTCGATCGCGCTCGGGGTCGGCGGCGGCATCACCGCGGATTCGGACGCCGAGGCAGAATGGCAGGAATGTCTGCACAAAGCCGCCCCGCTGGAAGCACTGCTCACCTGATCCGCCTCGGCACAGCAGCCGACCTCGACGACGCGGCGGCGACCCTGGGCGCGGCCTTCGCGGACTACCCGTTCACGCGGCACACCGTCGCCGCGGCGGACCACGTCACGCGGGTGACCGGCCTGCAACGGCTGTTCCTGGAACACGTCGGGCTGCCCTGTGGGCGGGTCTGGGTGAGCGACGACCTGGCAGCGGTGGCGGTGTGGACGACGCCCACCTCCGGCGAGCCCGACTTGGACGCGCTGGGCCCGCGGCTGCGCGAGCTGGCCGGTGACCGGGCGGCCGCCGCGGCGGCCGCGGAGGAGGCGATGGCCCCGCACCGGCCGACCGGGCCCGCGTGGTTCCTCGCCACGGTCGGCGTGGCGCCCGGCCGCCAGGGCGAGGGCCTCGGCCGGGCTGTCCTCGCGCCCGGGCTGCGTGCCGCCGCCGCGGAGGGCCACCCGGCCTACCTGGAGACCTCGCTGGAGTCGAATGTGGGCTTCTACCAGGGGCTGGGCTTCGAGGTGACCGCGCAGGTCCCCCTCCCCGACGGCGGCCCGGTCACCTGGGCGATGCGGAAGGACCCGGCCTGACGCTCAGGCGCGCCGCGCCGCCAGCACCGCGTCGTACAGCTCCTTCTTCGATACCCCGGTCGCCTCGGCGACCTCGGCCGCCGCGGACTTGAGCCGCTCACCGGCCGCCACGCGTGCCGACACCTCCGCCACCAGGTCCGTCACCGACACCGCCCGCGGCCGGGCGCCCTCCAGCACCACCGTGATCTCGCCGCGCACGCCGTCCGCCGCCCAGGCCGCCAGCTCGGGCAGTGTGCCGCGCCGGACCTCCTCGTACGTCTTCGTCAGCTCCCGGCACACCGCCGCCCGCCGCTCGTCACCCAGCGCGGCGGCCGCTTCGGTCAGCGTCGCGGCCAGCCGGTGCGGCGACTCGAAGAACACGACCGTCCGCGGCTCGGTCGCCAGCTCCCGGAACCAGCGGCCCTTCTCACCCGGCTTGCGCGGCGCGAAGCCCTCGAAGCAGAACCGGTCGCTGGGCAGCCCGGACAGCGCCAGCGCGGTCGTCACCGCCGAGGGCCCGGGCAGGCAGGTGACCGGCAGGTCCTCCTCGACGCACGCCGCGACCAGGCGGTACCCCGGATCGGACACGCTGGGCATGCCGGCGTCGGTGACCAGCACGACGGTCTCCCCGGCCCGCAGCGCCTCCAGCAGCTTCGGCAGCCGGGACGTCTCGACGTCCTCGTAGAAGCTGACCACCCGCCCGCCCGGCGTCACGTCCAGCGCGGTGGCCAGCGACCGCAGCCGACGGGTGTCCTCGGCGGCGATCACGTCCGCCTCGGCCAGTGCGGCGACCAGGCGCGGCGAAGCGTCGCGGGAGTCACCGAGGGGGGTCGCGGCGAGGACGAGTGGCATGGCCTTCACCCTATTAGCCGCGCGGGAACTCCGAGTTCACCCGTGGGTCCCTAGGATCACCCCCGTGACCGCTCTGCTGACGCGACCGGACCAGGTGGACCACCTCCGCCCGCCGACGGACCGTGCCGCCACCCTCCTCGGACGGCCGATGCCGGCCGACCGGCTGCGCGGCTGGGTGGTCACGATCGTCCTGACGCTGGTCGCGGCGGTCACCCGCTTCCAGAACCTCGGCTCCCCCACCGACAAGGGCACCCCGGTCTTCGACGAGAAGCACTACGTGCCGCAGGCGTGGCAGATGCTGCGCAACGGCGGGTTCGAGGACAACGCGGGCTACGAGCTGGTGGTGCACCCGCCGCTGGCCAAGCAGCTCATCGCGCTCGGCGAGTGGATGTTCGGGTACAACGGCTGGGGCTGGCGCTTCAGCGCGGCCGTGGCGGGCACGATCATCGTGCTGCTCACCATCCGCATCGCGCGGCGGCTGACCCGCTCGACGCTGCTCGGCGGCATCGCCGGGATACTCGTGATCTGCGACGGGGTGCTGTTCCTGCAGGCCAGGATGGGGATGCTGGACATCTTCATCGCCCTGTTCGCGCTGTCCGCGTTCGCGTGCCTGCTGTGCGACCGCGACCAGGTGCGGCAGCGGCTGGCGGTGGCGGTCGCCGAGGGCTGGGCGGACGAGTCGCCGTGGGGGCCGCGGCTGGGCTTCCGCTGGTGGCGGTTCGCGGCCGGGGTGTGCCTCGGCCTGACCTTCGCGGTGAAGTGGTCGGGCCTGTACTACATGGCGTTCTTCGGGCTGCTGTGCGTCGGGTTCGACGTGGCCGCGCGCCGGGCGGCGGGGGTGCCGCGGCCGTGGGTCGGGACGCTGCGCCGGGACGTGCTGCCCGCGTTGTGGGCGATCGTCGCCATCCCCGCGCTGATGTACCTGGCGAGCTGGTGGGCGTGGTTCGCGAGCGAGTCCGGGACCGACCGGCACTACACCGAGCTGCAGGGCATCGACCCCGGGTTCTGGAGCTGGGTGCCGCCCGCGTTGCGGTCGCTGGGCGACTACTCGATGAACGTGCTGCACTTCCACGAAAGCCTGGTCACGCCGAAGGACGACCCGCACCCGTGGGAGTCGAAGCCGTGGACGTGGCCGATGGGCCTGCGCCCGATGCTCTACTACTACGAGTCGGGCAACGGCACGTGCGGCGCGTCGGACTGCATCCGGGCGACGATGCTGATCGGCACGCCCGCGATGTGGTGGCTCGCGATCCCGATGCTCGGGTGGGGCCTGTGGCGGTGGCTGTTCCGGTTCGACTGGCGCTACGCCGCCGTGCTGGTCGGCTACCTCGCCGGGTTCCTGCCGTGGTTCACGAACATCGACCGGCAGATGTACTTCTTCTACGCGACGCCGATGGCGCCGTTCCTGGTGCTCGGGCTGACGCTCGCGCTGGGGCAGATCCTGGGCAGCGCGCGGCGCGGGTTCGAACGCCGTGGGACGGGGCTGCTGGTGGTGGCGCTGTACGTCGGCCTGGTGGTCGCGAACTTCGCGTGGCTGTGGCCGATCCTGAACGGCGACCCGATCAGCAACGCCCGGTGGCAGGCGGAGCTCTGGCTGCCGTCCTGGCGATGACCGGGTACCTGGACCGCGCCCGGGAGTCGTACGACCGGGTCGCGGAGGACTACGCCGAGTTCGTCCGCCCGCGGTTCGCGGCGGACGCGGTGGGCCGCGGGATGCTGAGCGCCTTCGCCGAGCTGGTCACCGGACCGGTCGCCGACGTCGGCTGCGGACCCGGCCACGTGACGGCGCACCTCGCGGAACTCGGCACGCAAGCGTTTGGCGTCGACTTGTCACCCGGGATGGTCGAGATCGCCCGCCGGTCGTACCCGCGGCTGCGGTTCGAGGTGGGCTCGATGACGGCGCTCGACGTGCCGGACGGGTCGCTCGGCGGGATCGTCGCATGGTGGTCAATCTTCCACGTCCCGCCCGCCGTGCTGCCGACGGTGTTCGCCGGCTTCGCCCGCACGCTGGCGCCCGAGGGCCACGTGCTGATCGGCTTCCACGCCGGGAACGCCCAGCTGCAGCCCAAGACGGCCTACGGCCACCCGGTGGACTACGACGCGTACCTGCTGCCGCCCGACCACGTCGCGAAACTCCTGAAGCGGGCAGGCTTCGACATCGCGGCCCGCGTCGAACTGGAAGGCGCGAAGCACCCGCAGGCGATCCTGCTGGGCCGGAAGCGAACCGCCCGGCGTTCCGCGCTGCCCCACCGTTAGCGGGCAGCGCGCTGGCGCACCACCGCGACGCAGCACGATCCGCCGCGCTGGCCCGCGCAGAAGCCCCCGCAGGCAATCCCCTTGGCCGGAAACGCCCCTACGCCCCATCCCGTGGAACAAACCGTGGGGTCAGCGCGGCGGCATCGCACCACCGCGACGCGGCACGACCCGCCCCACCGCCCGTCCAGCCCCCAGGCACTCGTGCGGGGCCGCAAGCGCACCACCCACCGCTCCCCACCACCGACCACGGCCTCAGCGCGGCGGCATCGCCCGCGTGGTACCGCCATGGGCGGCACGATCCGCGTCACCGGCCCGTCCGGGAATACCCGCAAGCAATCCTCTCGGCCGCAAGCGCACCACCCACCGCAACCCGCCACCGACCGCAGCGTCAGCGCGGCGGCATCGCCCGCGTGGCACCGCCCGACGCGGCACGACCCACCTCACCGGCCCGTCCGGGAACACCCGCAAGCAATCCTCTCGGCCGCAAGCGCACCACCCACCGCAACCCGCCACCGACCACGGCGTCAGCGCGGCGGCATCGCCCGCGTGGCACCGCCGTGCCGTGGCACGATCCGCGTCACCGGCCCGTCCATCGACTTGCCCGACCGCGACAGGAAGCCCTCCACCTCACGCACCACCGTGTGCAGCGTCGGGCGGCGGCGGGGTTCGTTGTCGAGCGAGGCGATCAGCAGCCGGGCGTGCGCGGAGCGCTGCGGCAGCTTCGAGACGGGCTCGGCGCGCGCCGCCGCCATCAGGGCCGCCATCGGCGTCTCGCGGGTGCCCCGCGGCGGGTAGCCGGACAGCGCGTAGCTCACCGTCGCCGCCAGCTGCCACGCGTCCGAGGCCGGGGAGGCCGCCGCGCCCGCGGCCTGCTCCGGGGCGACGAAGTCGGGTGTGCCGATCATCATCCCGGTCGCTGTCATCGTCGAGTCGCCGCGGCTGCGGGCGATGCCGAAGTCGATCAGGTGCGGCATGCCCTGCGGGTCCAGGATCACGTTCGACGGCTTCACATCGCGGTGCAGGACGCCCTTCTCGTGCGCCGCCGCCAGCGCGCCTGCCATCGTCGCCCAGAGGCGGCCCGCCGCGACGTCGTCCAGGGGCCCCATCGTGTCCACCGCGGTGGCCAGCGACTGGCCCTCCAGGTACTCCATGACCAGCGCGAGCCCGTCCGGCTCCTCGACCAGGTCGTAGACCCGCACGCAGTTCGGGTGGTCGACCATCGCGAGCGCCCTGGCCTCGCGGCGCATGCGCTCCTCGGTGTCCCGGTCCGGCGCGTGGGCGATCTTCAGCGCGACCGTGCGGCCCAGCTGGTTGTCCACAGCCTGCCACACCGTGCCGAACCCACCGTGGCCGAGGCGCTTGATCCGCCGGTACCGGCCGCCGCCGTTGGCCGTCGACCCCGGCGGCAGCGGGACCGGGCCGGGCGCCGCGGCGAGCTCCTGCGCTGCGGGCGCGACGGCCGTCGGCGCGTACTGCTTCGGCGGCTGCTGCTCCGGCGGTGGCGGAGGCGGCGGCACCTGCGGCGGGGGCTCGCGCCGCGGTTCCGGGCGCGGCCGTTCCGGCTTGTTGATGACCGACCACGGCGGCGGCCCGACCAGGGCGATCGGGATGATCCCGAGCATCGCGATCGGGATGAACCCGAGCCACAGGAACACGCCCGCGTTGGCCGAGACGCCCACCGAGAACACCACGAACATCACGAACCCGACCCACAGCAGGCGGCCCGGCCACTTCGGTCCGCGGCGCATCGCGGTGCGCGCATGCAGGATCATGAACAGCAGCGCGAGCAGCGGCAGCCCGACGAGCGCGCCCAGGTAGTAGCCGTAGGCGAGCACGTTGCCGGAGGGGTAGAAGATCGTCTCGAAGATGTTCTGCCCACCGCCGAGGTACTTGCTCTGCGTGCCGATGAACGAGCAGTACTCGCGGTTCAGGGTCGCCAGGTCGGCCTTCGACAGCGACGAGGTGCCCTCGGCGGCGGCTCGGTAGATGCCCGAGATGCCGTTGAACGCCATCCACGGCAGCCCGAACGAGAACACGAACGCGATCACGCCGATGGCCGCGATCGTGCCCGTGTCGTACCGGTTGCCGGTGAACTTCCGCATGAGCGCGACGAGGACCGCGCCGGCCACCGGGAACAACGCGGTCAGCGCCCCCGCGGCCACCGTGGCCCACACCCAGTCACCGGGGCAGAACCCCGGGTTGAACAGGGCATGCGCGAGGGACAGCAGCCAGTCCGCGAACGCGTTCACCGCCCGGGTCCCTTCGTGTTCGGGGTCTTCTTCCGGTCTCCCACCCTATTCGCACCTTGGACGCGGCAGGGGACGGGCGGGTTGCGGTCGCCCTGCGGAGTGAGACTTCTCAGATGCCGGGCCGCCAGATGACCGGTGCCAGCCGCTCCGCCTCGACGCGCCACCGCTCCCGCCGGAAGCGCAGGACCAGCACCGACAGCAGGACGCTGCTGAGCACCGCGCCGGCGACGACGACCGCGACGACGCCGGCCAGCCCGCCCAGCACGACCGCGACCAGGCCCAGCACCACCACCGCGGCGATGGCGACCTGTCCCTGGCCGTGCCACACCCACCGCCGTCCCGCGTCGAGCTCGGCCAGCAGGGCCTGCGCGCCGGTGGTGAGCCGGGCGTCGGGCACCTTCAGTTCGAGAATGCGGCGGGCCGCCCACGCGCACAGCTCGCGCTGGCGCGCCGATGTCACCACGGGCAGCCCCTCTCTGGTCACGCTGCGTGCGGACACGGTCAGCGCTTCGAGCGCGTGCGCGAGCCGTAGACGCAGGTCCAGGTCCGCCGGAGCCGCGGCGAGCTGCTGTTCGAGCACTTGAACAGCGGACATCGGGTCGGTCTGTTCGGTCACGTGAATCTCCCAAAAGGAGTAACCCGGGCGGGACGCTCGATGCTACCCTCAGTGCTCACTTCTGCACGAGCGGTTGACGAGGGGACAGTGATGCCGCCTCCTGGGGGCCAGCCGAGCTCGGCGCGTCTGGCGCTGCTCGCGGGTGTGGCGAACCTCGTCGTGCTCGGCGCGGTCGGCACCGCGCTGCTGCTCGTCCGCGACAGCGGTGACGGCGGGACCACCCAGCTGGCCACGGCCACGTCGAGCTCGGCCGCGACGACCACGAGCGCGTCGAGCAGCCGCCGCACCTCGACGACGACCACCACGACGACGACGAGCAGTCCGGCGCCGCCGGGGAGCGAGGTGACCGGCCCGGCCGGGATCCGCACGGTCATCCCGGAGGGCTGGACCGTCGCGCCGACCCAGTCCGCGGGCAGCGTGCAGGCCACTGATCCCGCCGACAGCTCCCGCTTCGTCCGCTACGGCGGCTCGGCCGTGCCGAACGCTTCGATCATGGAGTCCCACCTCGAGGCCGAAAGCGACTTCGCCGCCGCCCGGCCCGGCTACTCCCGGGTGGAGCTCGCACAGACGACACTCCGCGGGTACGAGGCGATCGTGTGGGAGTTCGAGTGGACCGCGCCGGAGGGCAGGCGGCACGTGAAGGCCGAGTACTGGCGCGCCTCCGGCACCGAGTACTTCGTGTACGCCTCGTCGAAGGCCGCCGACTGGCCCGAGATGGTCCCGATCCTCACCGCCATGACGGAGAACGCGATCCCGTGACCGGAACGATGACCGCCTGGACCGTCCCGCACCAGGTGCGGCCCCAGGACGACACGACGCGGTACCCGTGCGCCGCCGCGCACCTCGACTCCGGATACGCCGACCGCGCGATCCGCGAGTTCCTCACCGAGCCGACCCGCCCGCTGCCGCACTCGCCAGGGTTCGACCCGGCGCGGGTGCTGGTGGAGGCGATCGCCTCGCGGGGCCGCCGCAAGCTGCGCGACGGCATCCTGGCGGTGTTGTTCGGCTTGTTCGTCTGGGCCTCGGGCCCGAGCCTGTTGCTGTTCACGTGGCTCGCGCTCGCGGTGGCGCTGGTGATCCCGTCGATCTGGCGCAGGGCGATCAACGTGGCGCTCAAGGCGGCGATCGTCGTCGTGCTCGGCACGTTCGCGCTGGCCGGTCTGCTGATCTACTTGCTCGGCGCGATCGATCCGGAGGCCACCGAGGACTTCACCGGCGGCTACTACGGGGACTACTACTACGGTCCGCCGGCCGGCGACGAGGAGGTCTGGTTCTACGTCTCGATCGCGCTGGTCGTGCTGATGTTCGCCATCCTGGTGACCGACCGGCTGGTGGTGCGGTCGCTGCTCGTCGACCGGTTCGGCTACCGCGCCCGCAACCGGCCGCCCGCCGACCCGTTCACCACCGAGCGCCCGCTGCTCGGCCTGTGCCCGCCGCGGTTCGTGCGGCAGCTGCACCGCTACCGGGACGCCGAAGAGAGCCCGCAGGGCGCGGTGCCGTTGTTCGTGCACCGCGGCTACAACCCGTTCGTCGGCGCCGGGTCGCACCGGGAGTCCTGGTCGATGGCGTTGCCGCTGGACCGACTCCCGGAGGACCACAAGCCGGACGGCACGCCGTTCGACGAGCTGACCACGCCGTTGCTGTACGAGCGGGTCCGCGCGGCGATGGCTGTGCTGCAGGAGAGCGAGTCGCTGTCGCCGGACCGGCGGTTGCGTGAGCTGTCGATCCGGGAGGCGGTGTTCGCGTCGTCGGCGGAGCTGATCGACCACGTTTACCAGCCGGAGTCGGTGGTGTACCTGCGGGGCCTGGACCGGGCGCCGGAGCGGTACCTGCCGCCGGGCGAGGTGGCGGCGCTGCGCCGGCAGCCGCGTGAGTGGGCGCGCTACTACCTGTGCTTCCAGGTCGAGACGTGGGACCGGGACCTGGTGATGTCCAGCTACCTGCACGCGGCCGTCGACGCCAGCACCCTGTACCTGGAGTGGACGCCGTGCGTGCTGCCGCCGGTGCGGGACCGGTACCGCGCGGTGGACAAGCTGCCTGCCGGGGTGGCCGCGCCGATCGGGCAGGCGCTGCTGCGGTTGTTGCGGTTGCCGGTGACGATCTGGGGTCGCGCCAAGCACACGCTGGAGTGGATCCAGCCGCTGCGGCAGGACCGCGGCCTGATCAACCCGGACGCCTACGGCTCGCTGCGGACGTTGCGCGAGATGGCGGCCGCCGAGGACGTGGACAGCTATTTTCAGCTGGTCGACGTGGAGCGCTACGAGAAGATCCTGCACAGCAGGCTGATGCCCGCGATAAGCCGCATCCTGCGCGACTGCGGCTATTCGCCCGCGAGCTTCGAGCGCCAGGCCGCGACCGTGATCCACAAGGAGATCACCATCCACGGCGACAACTACGCCCCCATCAACACCGGCGCCAACACCGGTTCGATGGACGGCGCGAACGTGCAGACGGCCAAGGGGGACTGAGCACATGACCGGCATCAACATCAGCGGCGGGAACTTCGGCCCGATCAACACGGGAACGAACAGCGGCTCCATGAGCGGCGCGAACATCAACCAGCAGCAGGCGCCGCTGGTCACGTTGCTGGAGCAGCTGCGTGCCGAGACAGCCGCGCTGGAGGTCGCCGACCGGAAGGCGCTGGACCGGAACTTGGCCGGTCTGCTGGAAGACGCGCGGAAGGCCCAGGACCCGGACACGGCCGAGGACGTGGAGCCCGAGGTGGTCCGCACCCGCTGGGAGAAGGTGAAGGCTCTGCTGTCCCAGGCGTCCGAGGTGAGCGGGACGGTGGCGCAGATCGGTGGACATGTTTCGGAGCTCATCGGGGCTTTCTGACTCGTCAGGGTTCTTGGGTTTCTCGTGCCTGGCCTGCCTACGGGGGTTCGGGGTGCCGGGGGCGGGTGTGCCGCAGCTTCACAAGTGCGTGGTGGTTGCGAGCTGCGCGCGAAAAACTTGACCCGGCGCGGCGAGACGGCGATCAGACACGCGGCGGACCGCTGGCCCAAGGGTTCAGCGGTAGCGAACCGAGAGCGGCGACGGCTGGCGCGGCAAAGTGGCGATCAACCGCGGCGGGCCGTAGCTGCACAGGGGCGCGGCCGTAACGAGCCGCGGCGGGCAGTGGTGACGCGCGGCGGGCGACGGTCGGGCGCGGCCGTAACGAGCCGCGGCGGGCAGTGGCGACGCGCGGCGGGCGACGGTCGGGCGCGGCAAGGCGGCGAGCCGCGGCGGGCAGTGGTGACGCGCGGCGGGCGACGGTCGGGCGCGGCAAGGCGGCGACTGCAAGGCGACGGGCAGCAGTGGTGGTAGCGCACGACCCGCAGTGACTGCGCGCTGCGGCACGCTGGGTGCGTGGTGTGGTTGGCCCGGCAAAGGCGGCAGTCGATGCGCGGCGGGCCGCAGCTGCACAAGAGCGCAGTCTTAACGAGCCGCGGCGAGCGATGGTTGGGCGCGGCAAGTGGCTGCGGGACGGCAGGGCGTGAGCGGGTGCAGCGCACGGCAGGTGGCGGCTGCGCGCTGGGCAGTGGCTGAGCGCGGTCGGTGGCTGAGCGCGGCGGGTTGGTGATTCAGGGCGCCGGTGGCGGCTGAGCCCAGCGCTGGGGCCGCGCGGCGGTGCGCGCGCGGGCGCACCAGGGGCCGCGGTGGGCACGTGGGGGTTTGGAGGGCGGCGCGGGGCCGTCGGACCGCGCGGAGCGGCCGGGTGGCGCGGAGCGGCGAGGTGGCCGGGCGGCGCGGGGCGGTCGGACCGCGTGGAGCGGCGCGGCGCAGGGCGGCGAGGCGGCCGAGTGGCGTGGGGGCGGTCGGACCGCATGGAGCGGCCGGGCGGCGGAGCGGCGAGGTGGCCGGGCGACGCAGAGCGGCCGGACCGCGTGGAGCGACGCAGAGCGGTCGGACCGCGTGGAACGGCCGGGCGGCGCGGAGCGGCGAGGTGGCCAGGTGGCGCGGGGCGGCCGGACCGCGTGGAGCGGCCGGGCGGCGGAGCGGCGAGGTGGCCGGGCGACGCAGAGCGGCCGGACCGCATGGAACGGCCGGGCGGCGCAGGGTGGTCGGGCGGCGCAGGGTGGTCGGGCGGCGGAGCGGCGTGGGGCGGCGAGGCGGCCTAGTGGCGCGGGGGCGGTCAGGGGGCGGGGATTGCGTCATGATGTGGGGCACGAGCTCGACGACGAGGAGGTCTGCCCCATGGGCCGTCACGTGGAGGAACACCAGCGCAGCCTTACTGATCCGGAAGGGTTCTGGCTCGCGGCGGCGAAGGCCATCGATTGGACTCGTGAGCCGTCGCGGGCGTTGGACTCTTCGCGGGCTCCCTTGTTCCGCTGGTTCCCGGACGGGGAGCTCAACACCGCCTACAACGCTCTCGACCGGCACGTCGAACGTGGGCGTGGGGAGCAGCCCGCCCTGATCTGGGACTCCCCGGTCACTGGGGGCAAGCGGACCTTCACCTACGCCCAGCTGCGGGACGAAGTCGCTCTGTTCGCGGGGGCCCTGCGGTCCCTCGGCGTCGGCAAGGGCGACCGCGTCATCGTCTACCTGCCGATGGTTCCCGAGGCCGCCGTGGCGATGCTCGCGTGCGCCCGGATCGGCGCCGTGCACTCCGTGGTGTTCGGCGGCTTCGCGCCCAAGGAACTGGCCGCCCGCATTGAGGACGCCAAGCCGAAGGTGATCGTCGCCGCGTCCTGTGGCATCGAGCCGAACCGCGTGGTCGAGTACAAGCCGATCATCGACGAGGCCCTCGCCGCCACCACCCATCAGCCGGACAAGGTCGTGGTGCTGCAACGCGACGCGGCGCAGGCGACGCTCGGCGAACGGGACGTCGACTGGCGGGAACTGGTCGCCGGGGCGAGCCCGGTCGATCCGGTGCCGGTCGCGGCTACCGACCCGCTCTACATCCTCTACACCTCCGGCACCACCGGGAAACCGAAGGGCGTCGTGCGCGACGCGGGCGGCCACGCGGTCGCGCTGGCCTACTCGATGCACGCGGTCTACGACATCCAGCCCGGCGACATCTGGTGGACCGCCTCCGACGTCGGCTGGGTGGTCGGCCACTCCTACATCGTCTACGCGCCACTGCTGATCGGCGCCACGACCGTGATGTACGAGGGCAAGCCGGTCGGCACCCCGGACGCCGGCGCCTTCTGGCGCGTCATCAGCGAGCACAAGGTGAAGGCCCTGTTCACCGCTCCGACCGCGCTGCGGGCGATCAAGCGCGTCGACCCGGACGCGACCGAGCTCGCGAAGTACGACCTGTCGTCGTTCCGCACCCTGTTCATGGCCGGTGAGCGGCTCGACCCGGAGACCCTGAACTGGGCCGCCGACAAGCTGGGCGTGCCGGTGATCGACCACTGGTGGCAGACCGAGACCGGCTGGCCGATCGCGGCGAACCCGCGCGGCCTGGAACCGATGCCGGTGAAACCGGGCTCGGCCACCGTCCCGGTGTCCGGCTACGACGTGCGGATCCTGGACCAGGCCGGCGACCCCCTGCCTGCCGGGCAGGAAGGCGCCATCTGCATCAAACTCCCGATGCCGCCGGGCACCCTGCCCACGCTGTGGGGCGACGACGAGCGCTACGTGGAGGCGTACCTGTCGCGCTACGAGGGCTACTACCTCACCGGCGACTCGGGCTACTTCGACGAGGACGGGTACCTGTTCGTCATGGGCCGCACCGACGACGTCATCAACGTGGCCGGTCACCGGTTGTCGACCGGGTCGATGGAGGCCGTGCTGGCGGCGCACCCGGCGGTCGCCGAGTGCGCGGTGATCGGCGTGCACGACTCGCTCAAGGGCCAGCTGCCGCGCGGGCTGGTGGTGCTCAAGTCCGGTGTGGACGTCGACGAGGAAACGCTGAAGGCGGAGCTGATCGCGGCCGTCCGGCGGGACATCGGCCCCGTGGCGGCGTTCCGGCAAGTGTCCGTTGTGGACGCGCTGCCGAAGACGCGATCGGGCAAGATCCTCCGCAAGACCATGCGCGGACTCGCGGAAGGCCGGGACGAACCGGTGCCGTCGACCATCGAAGATCCTTCGGTGCTCGACAAGCTGCGCGCGGTGCTGCGGGAGGACTGACCGCGAAAGAGTCCACTTGAGACGGATGAGGACGTTCGGCAGGGCGTTGATGTTCACACCGACAAGCTAGACCCGAGCACCGACAGAAAGCACTGTCCGGCCGGGGAATCGCCACCCGAACGAGTCGAACGCGGCGGTTCACCCGGCCGGAGCAGTGCGACGGCAACCGGGGCATTGCGCGCGCCGGAACACTGGTCTATACCTTTAGGGGACCCGCTCCCGATCCCCGCGGAGAGTGACCCATGCGCAGATCCCTGGCCGGCCTGCTCGGCGCCACCGCGCTCGCGCTGACCGCCCTCACCCAGCCCGCACTCGCCAGCGAACCCGCCACCGCGCCGAGCACCCGCGCCCTGGCGGACGTGATCCCCGCTCCGGTGTCGGCGATCGCCGACCCCAAGGCCGACTTCCGGCTGACCCCGGCCACCGCGATCGAGGCCGATCGCGGCGCCCGTCAGGTCGCCGACTACCTCGCCGGCCTGCTCCGCCCGTCGACCGGGTACCGCCTGCCGGTCGTCGAGCGCACCTCGGCGCCGTCCATCGCGCTGGAGCTCGGCCCGACCGCGCGGGTCGGCGACCAGGGCTACCAGCTCACGGTGACGAAGAAGGGCGTCACGCTGCGCGCGAACAGCGGCGACGGCCTGTTCGCCGGCGTGCAGACGCTGCGTCAACTGCTGCCCGCGCAGGTCGAGTCGCGGCAGGTGGCGCGCGGCCCGTGGACCGTGCCGGGCGGGAAGATCGTGGACTACCCGCGCTTCGCCTATCGCGGCGCGATGCTCGACGTCGCACGGCACTTCTTCACCGTCGACGAGGTCAAGCGCTACATCGACCAGATCGCGCAGTACAAGGTCAACCGGCTGCACCTGCACCTGTCGGACGACCAGGGCTGGCGGATCGAGATCAAGAGCTGGCCGCGCCTGGCGACGTACGGCGGCAGCACCGAGGTCGGCGGCGGCCCGGGCGGCTACTACACGCAGGAGCAGTACAAGGACCTGGTGGCCTACGCCGCGTCCCGGCACATCACGGTGATCCCGGAGATCGACATGCCGGGCCACACCAACGCCGCGCTGGCCTCGTACGCGGAGCTGAACTGCGACGGCGTCGCGCCGCCGCTGTACACCGGCATCGAGGTCGGGTTCAGCTCGCTGTGCGTGGACAAGGACATCACCTACAAGTTCCTCGACGACGTGATCGGCGAGCTCGCCGCACTGACCCCGGGCCGCTACCTGCACATCGGCGGGGACGAGGCCCACGCCACGACCCCCGAGGACTACCAGAAGTTCATGGGCCAGGTGCTCCCGATCGTCGCCAAGCACGGCAAGCTGGCGCAGGGCTGGCACGAGATCGCGAAGGCCGATCCGCCGGTGTCCGCGGTGCCGCAGTTCTGGGACACCGACGGCGTCGACGCGGACACGGCGGCGGCCGCCGCGGCGGGCAACAAGATCGTGGTTTCCCCGGCCAACAAGGCCTACCTCGACATGCAGTACAACGAGAACAGCCCGCTCGGCCTGCACTGGGCCGGGTACGTCGAGGTCGCCGACGCCTACGACTGGGACCCGTCGACGGCGGTGCAGGGCGTCGGCGAGGCGTCCGTAGCGGGTGTCGAGGCGCCCTTGTGGTCGGAGACCCTGACCGACAGCGACGACATCGAGTTCATGGCCTTCCCGCGGCTGCCCGGCATCGCGGAGATCGGGTGGTCGCCGAAGTCGACCCACGACTGGAACGGCTACCGCGAGCGGCTGGCGCAGCAGGCGCCGCGGTGGGAGATCCAGGGGATCGACTTCTACCGCTCCCCGCAGGTCGACTGGCCGTGAGCAGGGCCGTGGGCCCGGCGCGTCCCCCGCGCCGGGCCCGCGGTCAGTTCCCGGCTTCCCGGAGGGCAGCCCACGCGTCCGCCACGGGCGCCAGGTGCCCGAGCTTGTCCGGGTTGTTGACGGTGCGGATCGTCTGGACCACTCCGTCGGCGATGTCGAACGCCCAGATGCTGATCAGCCCGCCGTCGCGGTCCCGGAAGATCGCGCCCGGCTGGCCGTTGACCGGGTGGACGGACACCTGGGCGCCGATCCGCGCGAACATCGGCATGAGCGTCGCCAGCACGCCGGCCACCGCGCCCGCCCCGGTGAACCGCTCCGCCCACTGCGGCGCCTTGCCGCCGGCGTCGCCGATCATCTGCACGTCGGCGGCCAGCAGCGAGGTCAGCGCGCCGACGTCCCCGTTCCGGAACGCGTCGAGGAACCGCCCGGCGAGCTCGTCCCGCTTGGCCCGGTCGGCCTCGAACCGGGGGCGGCCGGCATCGACGTGCCGCCGGGCCCGCACCGCGAGCTGACGGCACGCCGCCTCCGAACGCCCCACGGCGGAGGCGATCTCGGGGAAGCCGAACCCGAACACCTCGCGCAGCACGAAGACCGCGCGCTCCAGCGGGCTGAGCCGCTCCAGCAGGAGCAGCGCCGCCATCGACAACGAGTCGGCCAGCTCCGCCGCGCGCTGCGGGTCCTCGTACGGATCGGCCAGCAGCGGCTCCGGGAACCACGGCCCGACGTACTCCTCCCGCCGGACCCGGGCCGAGCGCAACACGTCGATCGCGACCCGGCTCACCGTCGCGGACAGGAACGCCTTGACCGACTCCGGCCGGGTCGGCGACGTCGCGAAGCGCAGCCAGGTCTCCTGCACCGCGTCCTCGGCTTCGCTCACGCTGCCCAGCAGCCGGTAGGCGATGGAGAACAGCAGCGGCCGCAGCTCCTGGAACTCCTCGGCCCGGTCCATCACGCCCCGGTCTACCACGGCACCGGCCCGTCCTCGGCGAAGAACCCGGCCGTCGGCCCGTCCGGGCCGAGCGTGGCCAGCCGCACCACGACCGCGGCGCCCTGCGCGACGGTCAGGAACCCGGTGTGGTTGTTGCTGTCCGTGTCCACGAACCCGGGAGCGACCGCGTTGACCAGGACACCGTCCTTGCGCAGCTCGTTGGCGTACTGGACGGTCAGCGCACACAGGGCGGTCTTGGACGGGCTGTACGCCGCGGACGGCAGCAGCGCCGCGAAGGGGCCGTCCGGGTCGCTGGTCAGGGTCAGCGAGGCGGCGTGGCTGCTGACGTTGACGATGCGCGGCGCCGGTGACCGCCGCAGCAGCGGCAGCACCGCGTTGGTCACCGCGATCACGCCGAACACGTTGGTCTCGAACACCGCACGGACCATGTCCAGGTCGACCGTGCTCGGGATCTGGTCGCGCGCATCCGCCGGGTCGACCTGCCCGGATCCGGTGATCCCGGCGTTGTTGACCAGCACGTCGAGCCGCCCGAAGCGGTCTTCGATCTGCCGCGCGGCCCGCCGCACCCCGGCCGCGTCGGTGACGTCCAAGGTGATCGCGTGGCCGCCGACCGCCGCGGCGGCCTCCTCGGCGCGCCGCGGGTCGCGGCCACCGACCAGGACGGTCATGCCGAGCGCGGCCAGTTGTTCGGCCACGCCACGCCCGATCCCCTTGTTCGCTCCGGTGACCAGCGCGACCTTCTGCTGTTCGCCCATCATCAGCTCCTCGTTCCGGGTGGGTGTTCGGCACCCGAGACGAGACAGCCGCTCCCCCTGTGACATCCGGCCGAGTAGACAGCGTCTACAGATCTTGGTACACAGGTGTCTACCAGGTGAACACCGGATGTCGGAGAGCTGAATGGGCTATCAGAGGTTCGTCGCCCTCGGCGACAGTTGCGCGGAAGGCCTGCACGACCCGTACCCGGGCACCAACATCTACCGGGGCTGGGCCGATCTGGCCGCGGCCACGCTGGCCCAGCACGACCCCGCCTTCCGGTACGCCAACCTGGCCGTCCGCGGCCGCCGCCTCGACCAGATCATCGTCGAGCAGATCCCCGCGGCACTGGACCTCAAGCCCGACCTCGTCACGCTCTTCGGCGGCGCGAACGACGTCATGACCCGCACCTACCGCGCCGAGGTCGTCGCGAAGCGGGTGGACGCGGCCATCCGCATGCTCACCCGCGCCGCGCCCACCGTCGTCGTCTTCACGCTCAGCGACGTCTCCGGCCGCGTGCCCGGCCTGCTGCGCATCCGCCACCGCCTGGAAGCCCTCAACGAGGCGATCCACGCGTCCGCGGCGAAACACGGCGCCGAGGTGGTCGACCTGTGGGGCGAGGAAGCCGTGCACGACCTGCGCTACTTCGGCCCGGACCGGCTGCACCTGTCCGAGTACGGCCACCGCCGCCTGGCCGCGCACCTGCTCACGACCCTCGGCGTCGACTACGACCCGGCCTGGCTGGAGCCGCTGCCCGGCGACCCGGTGCGCCCCGGCCTGCGCGCGCACGCCGGCTGGGTGTGGCGCGAGGTCCTGCCGGTGATGGTCACCCGCACCCGCAACTGGTTCACCGGCCGGTCGCCCGGCGACGGTTTCGCGCCGAAGCGCCCCGATCTGCTCCCCGTCATCGCCGACGAGCTGGCGTCGTGGAAAACGATCCCCGGCAGCGCCTGATCGACAGCGCCGTCGCCGTCCTGACCAGCGAGGGTGTCGAGGCCGTCACCCTGCGACGGATCGCACGTGAGGCGGGCGTTTCGCACGGCGCGCCGCTGCGGCACTTCGCCGGGCGGGCCGAACTGCTCGCCGCGGTCGCCGCGTCCGGGTTCGCGGAGCTGCACGACCGCGCGGCCGCCCTGCCGGAGGGCAACCCGCAGCAACGGCTGCTGACGGCGTGCCGCCGCTACCTCGACTTCGCGCTGGCGAACCCGGCCATGTTCGAGCTGATGTTCCGGCCGGACCTGATCGACGTGCGCGAACCCGCGCTGGCCCGCCTGTCCAGCGCGGTGTTCGAGCAGTTCCTGGACCTGGTGACTCAAGCGCAGGCGGTCGGCTGGCGGCGGGGCACCGCTTCGCGTCCGCTCGCCGCGTCGCTGTGGGCGTCGCTGCACGGGCTCGCCGCGCTGTGGCTGCGCGGCGGGTTGCCGTCGGCCGCCGAGTCCTCCGACGTCGAGCAGACGCTGGCCGTCACGCTCAACACCTACCTCCGCTCCTGACACGCGGCGGCGATCCGCCGGTACGCCGCCTCCACGTGCTCGGCGCGGGTGGCCGGTGAGCCGACCGCGAGCCGCAGCAGCACGTGCCCGTTCACCTTGGTGTGGCTCAGGAACAGCTCGCCCGACGCGTTGAGCCGTTCCATCGCGGCGAGGGTCTCCGTGTCCGGGTCGGGAACGGACGCAGGCCACCGGGGCCGGAAGCACACCAGCCCGAACGGGTGCCCCGGGTGCAGCTCGAACCCGTCGTCGGCGTCGATCAGGCGGGCGAACCGCGCGGCCAGTTCGACGCAGTTCCGGATGTGCGCGCGCAGCCCCTCCGCGCCGTACCAGCGGATCACCGACCACAGCTTCAGCGCGCGGAACCGCCGCCCGAGCGGGACCTGCCAGTCCCGGTAGTCGATCACCTCGCCCGACTCCGTCGCCGTGTTGCGCAGGTACTCCGGCAGGATCGACAACGCGTCGATCATCGGCCGCCGGTCCCGCACCCACAGCACACCGCAGTCGAAGTTGGTGAGCAGCCACTTGTGCGGGTTGGTCGCGTACGAGTCCGCGTACTCGGCCACGCCGTCGTTGATCCACCGCAGCTCCGGGCACACCGCGGCCGATCCGGCGTATGCCGCGTCCACGTGCAGCCACACCCCGGCCTCGCGGCACACCGCACCGATCTCCGCGACCGGGTCGATCGCCGTGGTGGACGTCGTCCCGATCGTCGCGCAGACCAGCGCCGGGACCACGCCCCCGGCCACGTCCTCGGCGATCATGCGCCGCAGCTCGGCGACGTCCATCGCGAGCGTCACCGGATCCACCGGCACCATCCGGACGTTCTCCCCACCGAGACCCGCGATGCGGCCGGCCCGCTGCAGTGACGAGTGCGTCTCGGTGGAGACGTAGATCCGGTAGGTGCCCGTCACGCCGTGGTCGCGGATCTTCCCGCCGCTCGCCCGGTGCAGCGCGGCGAGCAACGCCACCAGCGCCGCGCTCGACGCCGAGTCCTGGATGACCCCGCCACCCGCGCCGTCGGTGCGGAACTCGGCGGGCAGCCCGAGCAGCTCGGCGAGCCAGTCGACCACGACGGTCTCCAGCTCGGTGCACGCCGGGCTCGTCGCCCACACCATCCCCTGCACGCCGAGGCCGCTGGACAGCAGGTCACCGAGGATCGCCGGGCCGGACGCGTTGGCCGGGAAGTAGGCGAAGAAGTCCGGGTGCTGCCAGTGGGTGATGCCCGGCAGGATCACGCGGTCCAGGTCGCCGAGGAGGTCCTCGAACGGCTCACCCCGCTCCGGCGGGTGCGCCGCCAGCCGGTCGCGCACCTCCCCCGGCGCGAGCGGCGAGCGCACCGGCCGGTCCTCGATCGTGCTCAGGTAGTCGGCCACCCAGTCGACGACCTGCTTGCCGTAGCGCCGGAACTCCTCCGGTGTCATGTGCCCCGTCATGTCCCCGAGTCAACCGCGCCACGCCTTTTCGCGCAGCAACCGCAGGCCGTTGAGCGCCACCAGCACCGTCGAGCCCTCGTGACCGGCGACGCCGAGCGGCAGCGGCAGCTCGCCGAACAGGTCCCAGAGCACCAGCCCGACGATGAACCCGCCCGCGATCGCGAGGTTGGCGAGCACCAGCCGCCGCGCGCGGCGGGCCAGTGCGACGACCGCGGGGATCGCCGTCAGCTCGTCCCGCACGACGACCGCGTCGGCGGTCTCCAGCGCCAGGTCCGATCCGGCTCGTCCCATCGCGATGCCGGTGTTGGCCGCGGCCAGGGCGGGCGCGTCGTTGACGCCGTCGCCGACCAGCAGGACCCGCTCGCCGAGCTCCCGGACGGCGGCGACCTTGTCCTGCGGCAGCAGCCCGGCCCGCACGTCGGTGATGCCGACCTCGTCCGCCACCCGCGCCGCCGCCCGCGGGTTGTCCCCGGTCAGCAGCACGGGGGAAGCCCAGCTCAGCGCGGTCACGGCGGCGCGCGCGTCCGGGCGCACGTGGTCGGCGAGCCCGAGCACGCCCGCCGGTTCGCCGTCCACCCGGACCAGCACCGCGGTCCGCCCGTCCGCCTCGGCCTCGCGCACCGCCTCGCTGTCGTCCCGGCCGACGAACACCTGCCGCCCGTCGACCACCGCGTGCACGCCCCGGCCGGGCTCGGCGCGGAAGTCCCGCGCCGGCGGCACCCGGTCCGCGGCCGCGACGATCGCCCGCCCCAGCGGGTGCTCACTCGCCTGCTCCGCAGCGGCCGCGAGGCGCAAAACATCCTTTTCGGACATCCCGAGTGGACGGACCTCGACCACGCGCGGCGACCCCTCGGTCAGGGTGCCGGTCTTGTCGAACGCGACGCGCTCCGTCGTGCCGAGCCGTTCGAGCACCACGGCCGACTTGACCAGCACACCGTGCCGCCCGGCGTTGGCGATGGCGGACAGCAGCGGCGGCATGGTCGCGAGCACCACCGCGCACGGCGAGGCGACGATCATGAACGTCATGGCGCGCAGCAGCGTTTCCTGCAGGCCGGCGCCGAAAACCAGCGGCACCAGGAACAACGCCAGCGTCGCCACCACCACGCCGACCGAGTACCGCTGCTCGATCTTCTCGATGAACAGCTGGGTCTTCGCCTTGGTCGCCGACGCCTCCTCGACCATCGCGACGATCCGCGCCAGCACCGTGTCCGAGGAGTCGCGCGTGACCCGCACCCGCAGCACGCCGGTGCCGTTCAGGGTGCCCGCGAACACCTCGTCGCCGACGGCCTTCGGCACCGGCATCGACTCGCCGGTGATCGACGACTGGTCCACCTCGCTCGCGCCGTCCAGCACGACGCCGTCCCCGCCGATGCGCTCCCCCGGCCGGACCACGAACTCGTCGCCCACTTCGTAGCTGTCCGCCTCGCCGGTCAGGTCGAGGAGGCTGCGCACCGAATCCGCGGTGCGTTGCGTGGCGACGGCCTCCAGCGCGCCGGAGGTCGCGAAGATGACGATCAGCAGGCCGCCGTCGAGGACCTGCCCGATCGCCGCGGCGCCGACGGCGGCCACGACCATCAGCAGGTCGACGTCCAGCGTCCGCTCGCGCAGCGCCCGCAGCCCCGCCAGCAGCGGCTCCCACCCGCCCGCGGCGTAACAGCCCAGGTAGAGGGCCCAGTACAGCCAGGCGGGGCCGCCACCGAGGTCGGCCGCGAGCCCGGCCAGGAACAACACCAGCGCGGCCAGCGCCCACCGGACCTCGGGCAGCAGCAGCCGGCGCGCGGGACGGACCGCGGCCGCTCTGTCGATCATTTGCACCACGTGCCGAAGCATACCCGAACACATGAAGACGTCTACATGTGTTCTTCGACTAGAATCGTCTCGTGGGTCACGGAGTCGACAGCAAGGACAGGCGGGCAGCGTCGCTGGACGCGCAGAGCGCGGCGACCGTCGCCGCCACCCTGCAGGCTCTGGCCACCCCCAGCCGCCTGCTGATGCTCTCCCGGCTGCGGCAGGGGCCGTGCGCGGTCGGCGAGCTGGCCGAGGCGGTCGGCATGGAGCAGTCCGCGGTCAGCCACCAGCTCCGGCTGCTGCGCAACCTCGGCCTGGTCACCGGGCAGCGCTCGGGCCGCAGCATCGTCTACAGCCTCTACGACAACCACGTCGCCCAACTGCTCGACGAGGCCGTCTACCACATCGAGCACCTCCGGCTCGGAGTTCCGGACAGCACCACCGCCTGACTGGCAAAGTGGTGGCGTGACGAATCCCGTGGTGGATCTGCGGCCGCCCGCGAACCTGGTCAGCCGAAAGGCCGTGCTGTTCTGGGCCACGCGTGCGGCGATCGGCTGGGTCGTCGTGCTCGCCGGCGAGGGCGTGTGGCTGGGGCTGACCGGCTGGTTCCCGCTGGTCGTCGCGCTCGCCGTGACCGCGGTGGTGGCGATCGCGCACCTCGCCGTCATGCCGCAGTGGCGCTTCCGCGTGCACCGCTGGGAGACCACGCCCCAGGTCGTCTACACGCAGTCCGGCTGGATCAACCAGGAGCGCCGCATCGCGCCGGTGTCCCGGATCCAGACCGTCGACACCGAACGCGGCCCGCTGGAGCGGTTGTTCGGGCTGGCGAACCTGACCGTGACGACGGCCTCGGCGCGCGGACCGGTCCAGATCCACGGCCTCGACATCGAGGTCGCGCAGCGGCTGACCCAGGAGCTCGCCACGCAGACGCAGGCCACGCCGGGGGACGCGACGTGAGCGACGACTGGCAGCGGCTCAGCGCGCGCATGCTCGCGGTCCACCCGGTGCAGGAGGTCGTGCGGCTGCTGCCGGTGCTGATCGGCGTGCTGTTCATCGGCCGCGGCGGCCAGGGCCAGATCTGGAGCCTCGTCGGTCTCGGGCTGGCGATCGCGGCCGGGCTGCTGCGCTGGTTCACCACGACCTACCAGATCACCGCCGAGCACGTACGCGTGCGGCGCGGGCTGCTCAGCCGCAAGGAACTGTCCGTGCCACGCGACCGGATCCGGACGGTCGACCTCACTTCCCGTCCGCTGCAAAGGATCCTCGGGCTGAGCCGGGTCGTGATCGGCACCGGCCGCGGCGACTGGCAGGGCGCGATGGGCGTCACGCTGGACTCGCTGGCGACCGCGGATGCCGCACGGTTGCGCGAAGAGCTGCTGCACCGCCGCACCGAGCAGACCGAGGGCCTGGTGGACGTGCTGGCCGAACTGCGGCCGGCCTGGGTGCGGTTCGGGCCGTTCACGCTGTCCGGCATCGCCGCGATCGGTGTGGTCGTCGGCTCGCTGGCCAACCTGTTCAACGAGGTGCGCATCGACGAGGACGACTTCGGGATGCTGCAGTCGCTCGTCGGCCGGGTCGCGTCGACTCCGGCGTGGCTCATCGTGATCGTGCTGCTGGTGCTGACCGTCGTGCTGGTGTCCGTGCTGTCGGTGATCGCGTACGTGCTGGCGTTCTGGAACTTCCGGCTGGCCCGCGGCGAAGGCACGCTGCGCGTGACGCGCGGCCTGCTGACCACCCGCCAGACCACGATCGAGCTGCGCCGCCTGCGCGGGGCCGAGATCAGCGAACCGCTGCTGCTGCGCGCCGCCCGGGGCGCACGCTGCTCGGCGATCACCACCGGGTTGCGTGGCGAGCACAGCGGTTCCGTGCTGCTGCCGCCCGCCCCGCGCGCGGTGGCGCACCGCGTGGCCGGCGATGTCCTCGAAGATCCGGCGGCCGCCACTGCCGAACTGGTCCAGCACGGTCCGCGCGCCCACCTGCGACGGCACACGCGGGCGTTCCTGTTCGCGGCGGCCGTGACCGGGCTGTGCGCGCTGTTGTGGTGGTTCGCGGACTGGCCGTCGTGGCTGTGGCAGGTCGCGCTGGCGCTGTTCCCGATCGGCGCGTTGCTGGCCGAGGACCGCTACCGCAACCTGGGGCACGCCTTGAGCGGCGGCAAACTGGTGTTCCGGCAGGGCAGCCTGGTGCGGCGGCGGCAGGTGCTCGCGACCGAGGGTGTGATCGGCTGGGTGTTCCACCGGTCGTTCTTCCAGCGGCGGGCCGGGCTGATCTCGCTGACCGCGACCACGGCCGCCGGGCGTCAGCACTACACCGGCGTCGACGTCCCGGCCGCGGAAGCCATCGCGCTCGCCGACGCCGCGGAACCCGGTCTGCTGGAGCCGTTCCTGGTCCGGCGGTAGGGACAACCCGACCGGCGATCGACCGGTGCACCGCAGTGATCTCGTTGTCGCGCGGGCGAAAACTCGTGGCATGACTGCTTCGACGCGGATCCGCCCGCCGCTCGTCGGACTCGGGCTCGTCACTGTCGCCTTCCTCGCCTACGCGCTGCCGCCCTACCTCGGGCTGGACCCGGCGCAGTCCCGCGTGCCGACCCGGTCCGGCACGTGGTTCCACTACCCGCTGCTGGTGACGCACATCTTCCTGGGCACGGCGGTGCTGGTGACCGCCGTGCTGCAACTGTGGCCGTGGCTGCGGCAGAAGCACCCCGAGGTGCACCGGTGGAGCGGCCGGATTTACGTGTTCGCGGCCATCCCGGGCGGGCTCGCCGCGCTCGCCGTGGCGCCGCTGGGGGCGGCCGGGCTGAACCAGCGCGCGGCGAACACGATGCTGGCGCTGCTGTGGCTCGGCACGACGGTGACGGGTTATGTGATGGCCCGGCGGCGCCGGTACGCGCAGCACCGCGAGTGGATGGTGCGCAGCTTCGCGCTGTGCTTCTCCATCGTGGTCAACCGCCTGTGGACGACGGTGTGCGTGGCCGCGTTCGTGCCCGACCCGTCCGACGCGTTGGCCCTCCAGCAGGCGATCGGCGTCGGCACGTGGATGAGCTGGCTGGTGAACCTGCTGATCGCGGAGTGGTGGCTGCAGCACACGCGGCACCGCCGCAAGACCCGCCGCGCGCCGCTCAGCTCTCCCGTGCCAGCCGGAACGTGAGGCGCAGGTCCGCGACCCACTCCGCCGGGATCTCCCACGGGATGAAGTGCCCGCCACGCTCGTGGGCGCGCACGTTGACCAGGTTGTACCAGCCACCCCGCTCGCTCGCCACGAAGTTCCGCACCCGCTCGCCGGGCGTCGACACGCCCGGCGGGTTTTCGTGGTTCACCAGGGTGAGCCCGGTCGGCGCCTCGACCACCGGCTGCCGGTCGTGCGACGGCGTCCACGGGTAGCGGTTGTTGTTGGCATACGTGCGGATCGAGGTGCCGATCGTGTTCGTCACCCAGTAGATCGTCGCGTGGGTGAGCAGGTCGTCCTTGCGGTAGACGGTCTCCGGGGAACTCCACTTGACCCACCGCTGCAGGATCCACGCGAGCATCCCGGCAGGCGAGTCCGTCAGCCCGAACGACAGCGTGCTCGGCTCCAGCACGTGCGCGGTCAGGTGCACCGCGAACCGCCGCTCCAGCTCCAGCACCCGCGCGTGCGCGTCGGCGGGCAGCCCCGGCGGGATCGGCTGCCCGCCGGTGATGTCCCACGCGCGCTCGCCGTTGAACATGCTCAGCTTCTGCCCGGATCCGATGTGGATGCCGTGCAGTGAATCCGCGTGCTTGTGCCCGAGCTGCCCGGCGATCAGGGCGCCGACGTCGCAACCCCCGACGGCGTACTTGCCGAACCCCAGCACCCCGCTCATCAGCTCGTGGAAGATGTCGGCGATCTTCCAGTAGTTCAGGTCCGCGCGCGGCAACGGCGACGAGAACCCGAAGCCGGGAAGCGACGGCACGATCACGTCGAACGCCTCCCCGTCGCCGTCGGGTTCGGCGAGCGAGTCGACCACTTTCGACCAGTGCCAGAACGTCCACGGCCACCCGTGGAGCAGGATCAGCGGCGTCGGGGACGGCCCGGCGCCGGGTTTGCGCATGAAGTGCACGGGCACGCCGCCGACCTCGACGCGGTAGTGGTCATAGGCGTTCATCGCCGCCTCGGCCGCCCGCCAGTCGTAACCGGACCGCCAGTGCTCGACGAGTTCCTGGAGCAGCGCGCGGTTCACACCGTAGGCGGAGTCCTCGTTGCCGAGGTCGTCCGGCCAGCGGGTCAGCTCCAGCCGCCGCCGGAGGTCGTCGAGCACCTCGCCGGGCACGTGGATGGGCGTCGGTTTCACTGTTCCCCCAGTTCTACGAGGTGCAGGAGGGCGGGCAGGGCGGCGGCGATCGCGGTCCGTTCCGCACGCGGCAACTGAGCGGCGAGCCGCTCCAGGTGCTTGATCCGCTCGGCGCGCCGCCCCTCGACGATCGCCGCGCCGTCGGGCGTGATCCGCACGATCACGGCCCGCCCGTCGGAGGGGTCCGGCAGCCGCTCGACGAGTCCCTCACGCTCCAGTTTGGTCACCATCTGCGTGATCGCGGACTGCGTGACCTGCTCGTCGGCGGTCAGCTCGCCCAGCCGCTTCGGCCCGCGGGTGGCGAGCGTGTGCAGCACGGACAACGTGGTGAAGCTCAGCCGCTGCACCGCGGGCAGGCGGATGTTCATGCGCGTGAAGCGCTCCATCACGACCGTCAGCTCGGTGATGTCCAGCTCGCGCACCACCCAGTTATATCAGTTACTAATATTTTTCGTCGTGCACGCTCCGCTCGGCCGGAACGGCTCGGCGAGCTGCGCCAGGTACCCGTCCGGGTAGTGCGGCTTCGCCGCCATGCCGAGGTCGTCGCTGCGGAACCGCCGCTCCGGGTCGTAGGAGTAGGTGCCGAGGCAGTGGTCCCACAGCAGCGTGAACAGCCCGAAGTTGACGTCGCCGGCCCCGGCCCACTTGAGGTGGTGGAACCGGTGCGCCTGGTTCAGCGCGAGCACCGCGCGCAGCGGCCCCACCCGGTAGTCCACATTGGAGTGCTGCAGGAGCAGCTGGACCGCGACGCACAGCGCGAGCACGCTCGCGACGGCGGACGGCATGCCGAGCAGGACCAGCGGCGCGACACCGGCGGCGGTTTCCAGGGTCTGGTGCAGCGGGTGCTTCATCAGCCCGTTGAACCCGTACGCGCGTTTGACGCTGTGGTGCACGGCGTGCAGCCGCCACAGCGCCGGGACCTTGTGGCTGGCCAGGTGCACCAGCGTGATCCCGAGGTCGGCGACGAGGACGGCGATCAGCACCTGCACCGCGAACGGCAGCGAGCCGGGCCAGATTCCGTCGATCGACGCGACCGCGGTGAGCGCCGGGAGCACGGCCAGACCGGCCAGCGTCAGCGTTTCGTTCACCACGGCGTGGGCGACATCGCGCCGGTCGTCGCCGTGCGGGACGTTCCAGTCGTCGCGGTAGGGCAGGACGCGTTCGGCGGCGAAGGACGCGCCCACCGCGACGAACAGCAGGCCGAGCAGCCAGAGCTTCGGATGACCGCCGGCCGCCAGGGCGATGGCCGCGCCGTCGACGACGAGGAGCATGAACGGCACGTAGCCGTACCGGACGAGGGTTCGCATGCCGCCGACCCTGCCCGCAGGCGGACCGATCCGGCTTGAACGAACTGGCTACTCCCACCGCACGCCGCGGGTCAGGGCGGACGGGGCGAGCCCGAACATGTCGTGGCAGACGCGCGTCAGGTGCGCGCTGTCCGCGAAGCCCGCGGCGTGGGCCGCGTCGGTCAGCGTCGCGCCGGCGCGGGCGTGCTCGATCGCGCGCTGCAGGCGGGCCCACCGCACGTACGCGCGGAACGGCAGGCCGATCTCGTCGCGGAACAGGTGCCCGAGGCGCGACGCGGAGATCCCGGCCACGCCGGCCACTTCCGCCAGCGGGACGGTGGAGTCGAGCATCGCGGGCACGGCCTCGACCGCCCTGCGCAACGCGGGGTGCAGGCTGGTGGGCTCGTCCGCCCAGCCTTCGGCCAGGGATTCGCCTGCCGCCCGCCACGCCGCGGGTGATCCGGCGGGCAGGCCAGTGCCGCGGACCCGGGCGAGGAGCGACCGGCCGAGCACGCCGGTGGCGTCGACCCAGATCAGCTGCCCGGCCGCGCCACCGTGCATCTCGTGTTCGGCGCCAGCCGGGATCACGGCCGAGCGGCACCACTCGCCGCCGTCCGCGCCACGCAGGCGCACCGGCTCGTCGGCGAGCACCACCTGCACGGCGGCGTGCCGGTGCCGGTGCGCGTCCCCCACCGTCCCGCGGTAGCCGAGCCGGCCAGGGCGCAGCGTCGCGGTTCCCCGCCAAGTCACGGCTCCCACCCAACACGAAAAACCGCCGATCGCCGAGCCCGGCGCCGGTCGACTGGCAGAATCGGCCGGGTGCAGGTCGGAATGCTTGGTCCATTCGAAGTTCGCACGGACGACGGCCGCTTCGCCGACGTGCCCGGCGCCCGGTTGCGCGGGCTGCTGGTCGCCCTCGCGCTGCAGCCGGGCCGCGTCGTCCCGAAGGCGGCGCTCATCGACTGGATCTGGGGTGAGCAGCCGCCGTCGGACGCGGTGAACGCCCTGCAGCGCCTCGTTTCCCGGCTGCGGAAGGCGCTGCCCGCCGGGTCGGTCGAGGGGCAGACGGACGGCTACCGGCTCCGGATCGAGCCCGACGCGGTGGACGCCGTCAGGTTCGAACGCCTCGTCGGCAAGGCGCGCGAGGACGAAGATCCGCAGCGGCTGCGCGAGGCCCTCGCGTTGTGGCGCGGTCCGGCCATGCAGGACGTCGGCCTGACCGACAGCGGCGCCTTCGACGCCGCGGTCACCCGGCTCGAGGGGCTGCGCCTGACCGCGCTGGAAGACCGGTTCGACGCGGAGATCCGCCTCGGCAACGGCGCCGATCTGGTCACCGAGCTGACCGATCTGGTGGCCGCGCACCCGGTGCGGGAACGGCTGGTCGCCGCGCTGATGCGCGCACTGGTCGCGACCGGCCGCGACACCGACGCGCTGCTCGTCTACGAGCGCACCCGGGAAACCCTGGCCGACGAGCTGGGCGTCGACCCCTCGCCGGAGCTGTCCGCGTTGCACGTCGCGCTGCTGCGGGGCGAGGTGGAGCGGCCCGCGGAGAAGCAGAAGACCAACCTGCGCGCCGAGCTGACCAGCTTCGTCGGCAAGGACGCCGAGGTCACCGCGGTCCGCGACCTGATCGGCGAACACCGGCTCACCACGCTGATCGGCCCCGGCGGCGCGGGGAAGACCCGGCTGGCCACGGAAACCGCGCGCACGCTGCTCGGCGATTTCCCCGACGGGACCTGGCTGGTCGAACTCGCCCCGCTCGGCGCGGACGGGGACGTCGCGCAGGCGGCGCTGGCCGCGCTGAAACTACGCGACGCGCTGCTCGGCGACGCGCCGGACGCGGACCCGGCCGACCGCGTCATCGCCGCCCTCCGCGAGCGGACGGTGCTGCTGGTCCTGGACAACTGCGAGCACGTGGTCGGGTCCGCCGCGGAGTTCGCCCACCGGGTGCTCGGCGAGTGCCGCCGGCTGCGGATCCTCGCCACGAGCCGGGAACCCCTCGGCATCACCGGTGAGGCGCTGTGGCCGGTCGCGCCGCTGGCGCTGCCCGCGGACGACGCTGACCCGGGCAAGATCGAAGCCGCCCCGGCCGTCCAGCTGCTGCGCGACCGGGCCGCCGCGGTGCGTAAGGACCTCGGCAACGACGCGCAGACGTTGTCGGCCATGGCACGCATCTGCCGGGCGGTGGACGGGATCCCGCTGGCTATCGAACTCGCCGCGGCCCGCCTGCGCACCATGTCGCTCGACCAGCTCGCCAACCGGCTCGACGACCGGTTCCGCCTGCTCACCGGCGGCAGCCGCACCGCGCTGCCCCGGCAGCGGACGCTGCGCGCGCTGATCGACTGGAGCTGGGAGCTGCTCAGCGACGCCGAACGGACGGTGCTGTGCCGGCTCTCGGTGTTCTCCGGCGGCGCGAGCCTGGAAGCGGCCGAGCGCGTCTGCGCCACCGACGAGATCGAATCGTGGGAGGTGCTGGAGCTGCTGACCGCGCTGACCGAGAAGTCGCTGGTGGTCACCGATGACGACGGCGCCCCGCGCTACCGGATGCTCGGCACCATCAAGGAGTACGCCGACGAACGGCTCGCCGAAGCCGGCGATTCCGAGGCGGCGCGCCGCGCGCATCTGGCGTACTTCACCGAACTCGCGGAAACCGCGGAGCCGCACCTCCTGCGCGCCGAACAACTGGAATGGCTCGGCGTGCTCAAGGCCGAGCACGACAACATCGCCGCGGCGATGCGCGGCGCGATCGCGGCGGGCGAAGCGGCGGGCGCGATGCGGCTCGCCGCGGCCGCGGGCTGGTACTGGTGGCTCGCCGGGCACAAGGCGGAGGGCAACGAGCTGATCCTGGCGGCGGCCACGATGCCCGGCGAGGTGGCGGACGAGATCCGCGGCGTGGTGTACGCGTTCGTGTCGGGGTTCATGACCTCCGGGCGCGGCAGCGACCAGTTCGACGCGGTGGAGTGGATTCACAAGGCGTACGAGATCAGCCGGCGCGTGCCGAACCCGCCGCCGTCGCTGCGGTTCGCCGGCGCGATGGAGCGCCTGCTGGAGGGGCCGGACGCGATGCTGACCGCGTTCGAGCCCCAGATCACCGACGACGACCCGTGGGTGCGCGCGCTGGCCCGGCTGCAACTCGGGAAGATGCGGGTGCAGCTCGGCCACGGCGGCCGAGAGGCGGACACCTACCTGGAGGCGGCGCTCACCGAGTTCCGCGCGATCGGCGAACGCTGGGGCATTTCGTTCGCCCAGACCGAGCTGGCGGAGCGGATCGCCACGCGCGGTGAGTTCACCCGCGCCTGCGAGCACTACGAGCAGGCGATCGCGGTCGTCAAGGAGGTCGGCGCCGTCGAGGACGTCGTGCGGATGCGGTCGCGGCAGGCCCAGCTGTACTGGGTGCTCGGCGACGCGGAGCGCAGCGCGTCGGCCATGGCCGAGGCGCAGCGGTACGCGGACCGGATCGCCTGGCCGGAAGCGCTGGCCGAGCTGGCGCTGGCGAAGGCGGAGCTCGCGCGCTGGCGCGGCGACACCGAGCAGGCGCGCCGGGAACTCGGCATCGTGACGGAGATGCTGAGCGACAACGCGGAACGGGCGGCCGTCCGCGTGATGACGCACGATCTGCTGGGCTACCTCGCCGAGGACCTCGACGAGGCCAGGGAGCACCGCGCGGCGGCCGTCGAAGCGGCGGCCGAGGCGGGGCACCCGCTCATGATCGCCCAGACGCTGGTCGGCGCCGCGGATCTGGCGCTGCGCGGCGGACAACCCGAGCAGGCCGTCCGGTTGCTCGCGGCGAGCGACGCGCTGCGCGGCCTGCCGGACCGCTCGCAGCCGGACGTGGCGCGGATCGAGCAGGAAACGCGGAACCGCCTCGGTGACACGCGGTTCACCGAGGCGGTTCAGGAGGGGCGGGAGACGAGCTGGCGCGAGCTGATCGCGGTCACGCTCGCTTCTTGAACGTGGCGGACGCCCACAGGTAGCCGACGAGCGCGATGCCGGCGCACCAGGCGAGGGCGGCGATCAGGTCACCGGTGGCAGGCGAGCCGTTGAGCAGGCCGCGCAGGGTTTCGATGATCGGCGTGAACGGCTGGTACTCCGCGAACTCGCGCAGGCCCGGCCCCATCTTGTCGGCGGGGACGATCGCGCTGCTGAAGAACGGCAGCATGACCAGCGGCACCGACGCCATCCCCGCGGATTCCACCGACTTGGCCGCCAGTCCCAGCGCGACGGTCAGCCAGCCGGTCGCGAGACCGAGCAGCACGACCACGCCGAGCACGCCCAGCCAGTCGAGGAAGTCCGCCGACGGGCTGAACCCGAGCAGGAACGCCACGCCGACGAGCGCCGCGATGGCGAGCAGGTTGGTCAGCACGCTGGCGATGACGTGCCCGTTCAGCACCGCGCCACGGGAGACGTCCATGACCTTGAACCGGTTGATGATGCCCTTGGTCATGTCGGAGCTCACCGCGGTCGCGACACCGCCGAGTCCATAACAGACAGCCAGGAGCATCAGGCCCGGTGTGGCGTAGTCGACGTAGTCGACGCCGACGCTGAACGCGTCGCCGAGCATGTACACGAACATCACCATGACCACGATCGGCATCAGGACCGCGTTGAAGACGGTGACCGGGTTCCGCGCGATGTGCTTGAAGTTGCGGCGCAACATTACGAGCGACTGGTTGTTCATTTCGCGACCACCTCCGTGGTGTGGCCCGTGAGGGCGAGGAAGACGTCATCGAGGTCGGGTGTGTGGACGGTGAAGGTTTCGGCGCTGAGCGAGTGCTCGTCGAGCCGGTCGAGCAAGGCGCGCAACGACTTCGTGCCGCCGTCGCTGGGCATGCGGAGGGTCAGCGCGTCGTCGTCGCGGGTGGCGTCGGGCAGGATCCGGGCAGCCGAGTCGAGCTCGGTGGCCGTGGCGAACCGGAGCCGCACGTGGGTGCCGGGGATCTGGCGCTTGAGTTCGTCGGGGGTGCCCTGCGCGACCAGGCGGCCCTTGTCCAGCACCGCGACGCGGTCGGCCAGCTGGTCGGCTTCCTCGAGGTACTGGGTGGTGAGGAAGATGGTCACGCCGTCGGCCACCAGGTCGCGGATGATGTCCCACATCGTGCGGCGGCTGCGCGGGTCCAGACCGGTCGTCGGCTCGTCGAGGAAGATGACCCGCGGGTTGCCGACGAGCGTCATGGCCAGGTCGAGCTTCCGGCGCATGCCACCCGAGTAGGTCGACGCGGGTTTCTGGGCGGCGCCGCTCAGGTCGAACCGGTCGAGCAACTCGGCGACGACGCGCTTGCCGTCCTTGGCGGGGACCCGGTTCAGGTCCACCATCAGCTGGAGGTTCTCCTGGCCGGTGAGCAGCTCGTCGACGGCCGCGAACTGGCCGGTCACGCCGATCGCCGAGCGCACCGCCTTGGCCTCGGTGGCGATGTCGTGCCCGGCGACGCGGACGGTGCCGCCGTCGGCCTTGATCAGCGTGGTCAGGACGTTGACGGTGGTGGTCTTGCCGGCCCCGTTGGGCCCGAGCAGGGAGAAGATCGTGCCCGCCGGAACGCTGAGATCGATCCCGTCGAGCACGACTTTGTCTTGGTAGGACTTCCGGAGCCCGGAAGCCGTGATCGCCTCTGTCATGACGACCACTTTCGACGGCCGCCCTGACACGGGCCGGTCACCGCACTGACACGACTCCTGACACCGATTCGGATACAGGTCGACATTCAGATACCGACCTGTATCCTGAATTCGTGGAGACGGCAGACGCGCCCGCGGTCCGGATGACGCGCAAGGAGCGCCAGGAGGAGACCCGCCGACGGCTGATCGCGTCGGCGATCAGGCTGTTCGCGCGGTCCGGGGTGTCCGCGACCTCGCTCAACGCGGTCGCCGAGCACGCCGGGTTCAGCAGGGGAGCAGTGCACGGCAACTACTCCGGCAAGGACGAGCTGGTCGCGGCGGTCGCCGAGACGGTCGCGGGAGAGCTCGCCCCGCAGCTCGGGCAGATCCTGACGGGGCCCGGGTCGAGCCGCGAACGGCTGGCCGCGTACATCCGCGCCTTCCTGGAGTACTGCGCCCAGCACCCGGACTCGGCCGGCGCCTTGATCGCCGTGGTCGAGTACCTCAGCCGGGAGGATCGGCGGCACTACGGCGATCGGGTGGCCGCGTCGCTGGGTGATCTGATCGAGCTGTTCGAAGACGGTCAGCGCCGCGGCGAGATGCGCGCCTTCGACACCACCACGATGGCGTTCGCGCTGCGCACTGTGCTGGACAACACGGCCGCCCACCTCCTCGGGGGCGACGCGGACATCGAGGTGCTGACGCCGGAGATCGTGGCGCTGTTCGACGCTGCGACCCGGAAGGAGCGGTGATGAGCCGCACGTATCGGGTCACGGTCCGGGGCCGGTTCGAGAACCTCACCGCCCCGCAACGGGAGCGGCTGCTCGACGAGCAGGAAGCCCACGACGTCTTCGCTTCCCGCTTCACCCCGGAAGGGACGTTCCTCTACACGCCGCAGCTCATCGGCTACCAGTTCCGCTACCTGCTCCACGTCGAGGAGGACAGCCCCGAGGACGCCGACCTCGCCGCCCAGCTGGAAGCCCAGGAGCTGGCCGAGGCCGGGATGCGCGCACGGGGCCTGCAGGGCCGGATCGTCAAAATCAGCCTGACCTGTCTCGACGACGTGAAGATCCGCAAGAGCCGACGATGACGAACCGAAAGCGAGTTGCCCGAGGCCGCAGTACTTCCTCACCGTTCCGCACGAGTCGGTCGAGGAGCCGACGATGGAGTCGATGCAGGAGTTCGATCCGGCCGAGCTGGAGGCCGTGATGGCCGCCGTCGACAATCAACAGCGACTTGAAGGAGGCCGGCGCGTTCGTCACCGCAGGCAGCCTGCAGCCACCGTCGACCGCGATCACGGTCGACGCCAGCGGCGAGGAGCCTAAGCGCACACCGGGGCCGTTCGTGGAGGCCGCCGAGTACGTCGGCGGGTTCTGGATCATCGACGCACCGGACGAGGAGAAAGCGCTGACGTGGGCCGAGCAGGTCTCCGCCGCCCTGAGCTCACGAATCGAGGTCCGCGCCCTACAGGAGGCCGCGGAGTAGAGCGCCCTCCCAGCCATCCAAAGTGGAGAGCGTCACACAACTCTCGCCACACAACCAAAAGGGCCACCCGCGACACGGGTGGCCCTTTTTACTGTTGACCAGACCAACTGCCCGGTCGCCCGACCAACGCAACCACGGCGGGGGTTAGTGGCCTTACTCGAACACGGAACGACAGCGATGGGGGTCCGGGGATCGCCCCGGGCGGGGTCTGGGGGCTGCGCCCCCAGAAGAAAATACGAGGATCGAAAACAGCGAAGGCGCATCCCGCCGAGCAGGATGCGCCTTCGATCGAGTGGAGGTTAGGGGACCTTACTCGAACATAAAAGCCCAGGTCAGGGCACTGGAAGAGCTCCGCGAGAAGCTCCCCAGCCTCGATACCCCCGAGCCGTCGTCGATCAAGCACGACCGCCCCGGCCGGGCCCGGCAACTCCGTGCCGAGCAGATCGAGCAGCTGATCGCCGGCTACCGGTCCGGCGCGACGGTGTACGAACTCGGTGACCAGTTCGGCATCGAACGGCGAACGGTCAGCAACATCCTCCACCGACACGGCGTGCCGATGCGCCGCCGCGGCCTCACGCCAGACCAGGTCGACCACGCCATCCACCTCTACAACCTCGGCTGGTCCCTGGCCCGAGTCGGCGAACACCTCGGCGTCAACCACACCACCGTGCTGAACAAACTGCGCGAACGCGGCATCCCCACCCGAGACACACACGGGCGCCCACGCGTCGAAGCAGGTGGTCCTCGATGACCCGTCGTGCAGCGATGTCGACTCGATCAGCTTCCGACGGGGCCGCTGTCGTGCATGCCGTCACTGTGATCATGGGCGTCGTCGTCGGCCTCACCTTCCTCTTCGGCTTCGGCAACGTCCTCAACCTCGCCCTCCGGCTCGGAGTCCCGGTCTGGGTCGCACCGCTCGTCGCACCTGCGGTCGATCTGTCGATCCTTGGTCTACTGCTGGGCACTCGGCACCTGGCACTCGCTGGCGCGTCGGCGGACGTACTGCGGCCAGCTCGTCGACTCCTGATCTTCGCGAGCGTGGTCACGTTGGCGTTGAACGTGGCCGACCCGATAGTGGCAGGTGAGTACGGAAAAGCAGCCTTCGACGCCGTCGGGCCGCTCCTCTTGATCGGCTGGGCTGAAGTCGGCCCCAGCTTCCTACAGGCGATCGGCGAATGCACTTCCTCGACGGCGCACAGCTCGGTTGCCGGACGGCGGTCGCCGGGGCTCGTACGGGAACAGTCGGCACCCAGCGCGGTGGACCGCGAGATCGACCTGGACGAGGCCGATGACAAGAACGAACCTCGATTGACACGGCAGAAGCGCTCGCCGGAGAAACTCCTGGAGCTGGCGCGAGGAGAAGACGCGGCGCATCGTGCTGCTTACCAGAAGCCGATCTCGGCAGACACGCTTCGGGTTCGGTTGGGAATAGGCGCGGCTCAGGCACGGCGCCTGGTCAAGGCCGTGCGCTCCGAGTTCCAGGTGCGGGCCGACGGCGGTCAGCGGCTGGCCGGTGTTCCGCGGGATGCGAAGCGAGTCGACCCTGCTGCTGCGTGATGCTGAACCTCGGGTATCGGCTGCGGTCGCAATGTTGCTCGAAGTCAAAGCCGTGTGTGGATGTCGTCGCTGCGGACTGACCCGACCAGGGGTGGCATGGTGGTGGCAACGCATCCTCGGTCGTCGTGTGGAGGTGATTCTGGTGTCGGTCCAGCCGGAGCAGGAGCGGGTCTCGGAGACGGGATGCTGGTGTTGCGGCGGCGAGTACCCGGAGGCACAACTGGTCCGGCTGGGTAGCCATCCGGAGGTCGGGGTGTGCCTGCGGTGCGCGCGGTGGCTGCAACGCCGCGCCGTCCAGCGCCACGACGAACAGCATCCCTCGCCGGCTGGCCGGCTGCGCGGCGGGATCCAGACCGTCCGGGACGCGGTGATCCGCAAGGGCTGGCACCAGCGGGGCACCCTGGGCGTGGTGTTGCGCTGGATCGACCGCCACCTTCCCTAGCAGGCCGTGCATGGATCAGATCGCCGTAGACGGCGTCGACGTCACGTTCTCCCAGAACGGGCAGGACTGGAAGGTGGCCTGGTTCCCGCCACCGAGCCCGCCGCCGGGAACCCCGCACGGGGCTGCGGCGATCTGCGTGGCTGGCGAGCGGGTCGTGCTGGTCGGCACCGACGGCGAGACCTGGGGCCTGCCCGGCGGCCGTCCCGAACCGGGCGAAAGCATGATCGACATGCTGCGACGCGAGATGCGTGAGGAAGCCTGCGCCACCGTGACGTCCTGCCGCTTGCTGGGGTTCAGCCGCGGCACCTGCGTGCGCGGGCATGAGCAGGGACTGGTACTGGTCCGGTCACTGTGGCGGGCCGAGGTGACGGTCGAGCCCTGGGAGCCGCAGTTCGAGATCACGCACCGGCGGCTCGTGCCGGCCGCCGAGGCGTTCGCGTGCCTGGCGCTCCCGGCCGGGCTACGCCCGCTGCACCGGCGCGCCTTCGCCGAAGCCGGACTCGTCACCGATCACGGCGACGTCGGTGACAGTCCCACCTAGTGTCGCGCGTCGTTAATCAGTTTACGGTGGTGAGCTTGCGATGATTGGTTCGTGCCGTCGTCGGGGTTGATGATCAGTGACGAGGATCGAG
>NZ_JBEXTX010000060.1:0-47837 GCF_040614175.1 Amycolatopsis sp. NPDC006131 | reverse complement strand
CCAACGGGGCAAGAACCCATCAGCCACACCCCATCGCCCTGGGCATCCAGAACATCCCGTCCTGAACATCAACAATCTTATGGAGAACCCATGACAACCCTCACCGCGGCGCCGCCCGACGACGTCGCCACCGCGCGCCACCGGTTCCGGCCGTGGCGCTGGGTGGCCGGGATCGTCCTGGCGGTCGTCACCGCCCAGCTCGCCTGGTTCCTCATCGGCAACTCCCGCTTCCAGTGGGACGTCGTGGCCGAGTACCTGTTCGACCCGACCGTGCTCGCCGGGCTCGGCACCACCGTCCTGCTCGCGGTGGTGGCGATGGTGATCGGCTCGCTGGTCGGCGGGCTGCTCGCCGCGGCGCAGCTGAGCGACTTCCCGCCGCTGCGCTGGGCCGCGACCGTCTACATCGGAGTGTTCCGCGGCATCCCGCCGCTGGTGCAGCTGATCTTCTGGTTCAACCTGGCCTACCTGCTGCCGCGGCTGTCGATCGGCATCCCGTTCGGCCCGGTGTTCGCCTCCTGGGACGCCAACCTGGTGATCACCCCGCTCACCGCGGCGATCATCGGCCTGTCGCTGGTGGAGTCGGCCTACCTGGCCGAGATCATCCGCGCCGGGCTGCTCGGCGTGGACAGCGGGCAGCGCGACGCGGCCAGGGCGATGGGTTTCACGCCCGGCCAGACGTTCGTGCGCGTGGTGCTGCCGCAGGCGATGCGCACGATCATCCCGCCCGCGGGCAGCCAGTTCATCAGCGTGCTCAAGGGCACCGCGCTGGTGTCGGTGATCGCGATGGCCGACCTGCTGCACTCGGTCCAGGTCATCTACAACCGCACCTACCAGATCGTGCCGATGCTGATCGTCGCGTGCCTGTGGTACCTGGCGGTGGTCACGTTGCTGACGATCGGCCAGCGCCGCCTGGAACGGCACTTCAGCCGGGGACACGGGGTGAAGAAATGAGCGATCCGGTGCTGCGCGTGCGCAACGTGCGCAAGTCCTTCGGCGACCACACCGCGCTCGACGACGTCAGCCTGGACGTGCACGAGGGCGAGGTGGTGGTGGTGATCGGCCCGTCCGGGTCGGGCAAGTCGACCCTGGTGCGGTGCGTGCACCAGCTGGAGAGCATCGACGGCGGCGCGATCTACCTCGACGACGAGCTGCTCGGCTACGAGCGCCGCGGTTCCCGGCTGCGCCCGCTGCCCGAGCGGCGCGTCGCGGCCCAGCGGCGGCGGATGAGCATGGTGTTCCAGCAGTTCAACCTCCTCCCCCACATGACCGTGCTGCGCAACGTCACCGAAGCGCCGGTGCGCGTGCACGGCCGGGACCGCGCCGAGGCCAGGGCGGAGGCGCTGGAGCTGCTGGCGCAGGTCGGTCTGAGCGACCGCACCGGGCACTACCCGCGGCAGCTCTCCGGCGGCCAGCAGCAGCGCGTGGCGATCGCCCGCGCGGTCGCCACCCACCCGCGGATCACGCTGTTCGACGAGCCCACCAGCGCGCTCGACCCCGAGCTGGTCGGCGAGGTGCTCGGCGTGATGCGGGACCTCGCCGCGAACGGCATGACCATGGTCGTGGTGACCCACGAGATGGCCTTCGCCCGCGAGGTCGCCGACCGCTGCGTGTTCATGGAGGCGGGCCGGATCGTCGAGTCCGGGCCGCCCGCGGAGCTGTTCGGCGACCCGAAAACCCCGCGGCTGCGGGCATTCCTGGCCCGCCACAACGCGACGATGGAGGGTGTTTCGTGATCACCATCGCCTCGGTCGGGGACCTGATCCTCGACGAGCCGGACCCGGCGTCGTTCCTCGCCCCGTCCGCGGACCTGCTGCGCTCGGCCGACGTGACGATCGGGCACGTCGAGGTCCCGCACTCCACGACGACGGTCTCGCAGAGCACCGACGTGCCCGCACCGCCCGCCGACCCCGCGGCGCTGAAGGCGCTTGCTCAGGCGGGTTTCGACATCGTCACCCTGGCGGGCAACCACATCTGCGACGCCGGTGACGTCGGCGTGGCCGACACCATCAGGCACTCCCGGGAAGCCGGGCTCCTGCCGACGGGCGCCGGGCCGAACCTGGACGAGGCGCGCAAGCCCGCAATTGTCGAGCGCGACGGGCTGCGGATCGGCGTGCTGTCCTACAACTGCGTCGGCCCGCGGGAATCCTGGGCCACGTCGAAGAAGCCCGGCTGCGCCTACGTGCACGTGCTCACCCACTACGAGCTGGACCACGCGAGCCCCGGCGGGCCGCCGAAGATCTACACCTTCGCCGACCCGGACAGCCTGGACGCGATGGCCGACGACATCCGGGCGCTGCGCGCGGACGCCGACATCGTGCTGGTGTCGCTGCACAAGGGCGTCGGCCACACCCCGGCCGCGGTCGCGATGTACGAGAAGCCGGTGGCCCGCGCGGCGATCGACGCGGGCGCCGACGCGGTGTTCGGGCACCACGCGCACATCATGCGCGGCATCGAAACCCACCGGGGGAAGCCGATCTTCCACGGGCTCGGCAACTTCGTCACCGTCACCCACGCGCTCACCCCGGGCACCGGCTCGGACTCCAGCGCGGAACTGGAGGCGTGGTCGCGGCGGCGCAAGGAGCTGTACGGGTTCGCGCCCGACCCGCGGATGCCCGCCTACCCGTTCCACCCGGAAAGCCGCAACACCGCGATCGCCTGGCTCGGCTTCGACCGCGACGGGCTCGCCGAAGCCGGGTTCGTGCCGTGCTGGATCGACGAGCGCGGCGCGCCGGTGCCGTGCGGCGGCACGCCCGACGGCGACCGGGTGACCGGCTACATCGACGACATCACCCGCAGGGCCGGGCTGAACGGGCGGTTCACGCCGCGCGGCGACCGGGTCCTGCTGGCCGACATCGAAAGGACGTCATGACCGACCAGCCGCTCGCCGGGCGCACCGTCATCGACCTGACCACCGCGCTGGCCGGCCCGTACGCGACGCTCCTGCTCGCCGGGCTCGGCGCCACGGTCATCAAGGTGGAGAACCCGTTCACCGGCGGGGACTCCTCCCGCAACAACGCGCCCTACCTCGGCCGCGACGGGCTCTCCCTGACGCGGCGCGGCGACGACGACATGTCGGTGTCGATGCTCGTCCGCGGCCGCAACAAGCTCAGCGTCACCCTGAACCTGAAGAACCCGCGCGCCAAGGCGGTCTTCGCCGACCTGGTGCGCGACGCCGACGTGCTGGTGGAGAACTACAGCCCGGGCGTGACGCACCGGCTCGGCATCGACTACCCGGCGGTGCGGGAGCTGAACCCGCGCCTGGTCTACACCTCGATCAGCGGGTTCGGCGCGCAGGGCGGTCCCGGCTCTGGCAAGGCGATGGACTCCATCATCCAAGCGCTGAGCGGCGTGATGATGACCGCGGGCGAGCCGGACGAAGGCCCGGTGCGGTTCGGGCTGCCGGTCGGCGACATGCTGGCGCCGCTGTTCGCGGTGATCGGGACCGTGTCGGCGCTGATGCAGGCCGAGCACACCGGCGAGGGGCAGCACGTCGACGTGTCGATGCTCGGCGCGCTGACCTCGCTGGTGGCGTGCGAGCCGTTCGACGCCTTCGAGGCGGTCGGGCTGCCGCAGCGCACCGGGTCGATGGTGCCGCGGCTGGCGCCCTTCGGGATCCTGCCTGCCGCCGACGGTCACGTCGCCCTGTGCGCGCCGACCGACGCGTTCGCGCACGGCGTGCTGCGTGCGATGGGACGCGCGGACCTGGTCGAGGACGACCGGTTCCACAGCCGGGACCAGCGCGTCCGGCACGCCGACGAGCTGCACGACCTGATCCGCGAGTGGTGCGCGTCGCGCCCGGTGGCCGAGGTGGTCGACGCGTTCGCCGCGCACGGGGTGCCCGCGGCGCCGGTGCGGGAACCGCGGGAGGCCGTGCGCGATCCGCTCGTGCGGCAGCGCGAGGAAGTGGTGCCGCTCGCGCACCCCCGGCACGGCGCGGTCGCCGACCTGTCCGCGACCGGCATCCCCATCCGGTTCTCCGGCGCCCGCGCGGGTTTCGACCGCCCGGCGCCCGCGCTCGGCGAGCACAACGACCAGGTGTACCGCGAGCGGCTGGGGTACAGCGCCGAACAGCTCGCGGAACTGGCCGCCGACGCGGTGATCTGATGGCCGCGGTGATCGGATACGTGGGCGCGGACGTCCCGGTGGAGCTGATCACCGCGGCCGGGGCGCGTCCCGTGCGGCTGGCCGGGCGGCCGGACGCGGACCGGACGCTGGGCGAGAAGTACCTCGGCCGCGGCCTCGACCCGGCGGCGCGGTCGCTGCTGTCCCGGTTGCTGGCCGGGGAGTTCGGCAGGCTGGACGGGCTCGTGGTGTCCCGCGACTGCGAAGCGTCGTTGCGGTTGTTCTACGCGCTGCGCGAGCTGCGGCGGGTGGAGCCGGCGGTGGCGCTGCCGCCGGTGCACCTGGTCGACGTGCTGCACCTGCCGCACCGCACGACGACGCGGTACGTGCTGGCGAAGGTCCGGCAGCTGCGGGCGACGCTGGAATCGTGGACGGGCTCCGTGATCACCGACGCGGCACTTGCCGACGCGATCACCGCGCACGACCGGCTGCGGGCGCTGCTCGGTGAGATGGCGGCCCTGCGCCGGCGCGCACGGCTGAGCGGGACGCGAGCACTGTCCATTGTGGCCCGGACGACCGCGTTGCCGGTGCCCGCGGCGATCGAGCTGGTGGAGTCGGTACTCGAGGAGGATCACGCCCCGGTGCCGGGGCTGCGGGTGTTCCTCACCGGCAGCGGGCACGACGGCCCGGAGGTGTACGAGGCGCTGGAGGAGGCGGGATTGCTGATCGTCGGCGAGGACCACGACTGGGGTGATCTGCTGTGGCAGCGGCCGGTCGGCGCGCCGACCGAGCTGGCGCTGGCCGAGCGCTACCAGCACAACGGGCCGTCCGCCCCGCGCGCGTCGATCCGCGCCCGGGCCGCACACACGGCCGCCGCGGCGCGGGCGTGCGGAGCCGAAGCGCTGATCTCCTACGTCCGCGAGCACGACGACGCGCCGCCGTGGGACTACCCGGCCCAGCGCGAAGCCACCGGGTTGCCCGCGGTCCTGCTGGAACGGCAGCCGTACGGCGGCCTCACCCCCGAAGCCCGCACCGCGATCAAGGAACTGCCGTGACCCGCCTCGCCTCCGCGTCCGCCGCCACCGCCTACCAGAAGGAGTGGTTCGCCGGCCTGCGTGCCCAGGACGGGCCGCTGGCGCTGGTCAACGCCGACGCGCCGCAGGAGATCTTCCGCGCCATGGGCATCCCGTACGTGGTGAACCAGTGGTGGGCCTCGATCGTCGCGGCGAAGCGGCGCACCCAGGACTACCTCGCGCTGCTGCGGGAGCGCGGCTACCCGGACTACGTGGAGCAGTACAGCTCGACGTCGCTGGCCTCGCTGTTCGACCCCGATCCGGCGAACGCGCCGTGGGGTGGCCTGCCGCGGCCGTCGATCGTGCTCGCCGAGACCACCGGGGACGCATCGCGCAAGATCTTCGACGTCTGGGACGCTCAGCCGGGCATCACGTTCTACCCGCTGGAGAGCGCGGCCGCGGACGACGTGCCGGTGCGCTGGTGGGAGCTGATGCCGCGGCGCTGGGAGGAGGCGATCGGCAGCGACCGGCTCGACCTGATGGTGGGCGAGCTGGAGGGGCTGATCCGGTTCCTGGAGCAGACCACCGGGCGGGTGTTCTCCGAGACCCGCTTCCGGGAGGTGATGGCGCTGGTCAACGAGCAACAGGAGTGGAATCGGCGCACCAGGGACCTGATCGCGGCGGCGCGGCCGTGCCCGCTCGCGGTCACCGACAGCATCCCGAGCGTCATGGTGCCGCAGTGGCATCGCGGGACGGAATGGGCGCGGGACGCGGCGCGGGCCTTCCACGACGAGGTCGCGGCGCGCATCGACGCGGGCGCGGCGGTGTGCGAGGACGAGCGCGTCCGTCTCATGTGGATCGGCCGGGGGTTGTGGTTCGACCTGGATTTCTACCGCCGGTTCCAGGAGAGCCACGGCGCGGTGTTCGTGTGGTCGATGTACCTCGCGATCGCGGCGGACGGGTACCTGCGCTACGGCGACGATTCGTTGCGGGCACTGGCGGCGCGTTTCGCCGCGTTCTCCGACCAGTTGTACACGCCGCCGTGGTCGGCCGAGTGGTACGTGAAGGAGGCCCGCAACCACGGCGTGGACGGCGTGGTGCACTTGGTCTCCGACGACGCGCGCGGCGGCTACTTCACGACACGCGCCCTGCGGGCGGCGGGGATCCCGGTGCTGGAGCTGCACGCGGACAACGTCGACGCACGGCAGGCCTCGCCCGAGACGATCAGCGCCGTGGTGCGCGACTGGCTGGACCGTGAGGTGTGCTGAACGAGCCCGATACCCGCAGTGCTCGGCAGCGGTCGCCGGAGGCGATCAGCACAACCTCCAATGTCCACGGCGCTCGGCGACATGCGGCAGCCGCCGCCCCAGGCGAACAGCGCGCGCGAGGGGCGGAACCGTGACGTGTGCCGAACCACCCTCGACACCCACGGCGCTCGGCGACGCGCAGCGGGCGGCGCCCCAGGCGCGCGGCGGGCGCGACGGGCTGAACCACCCCCGACGCCCACGGCGACCCGCGGCAGCCGTCGCCCGAAGCGATCAGCTCACTGGTGCGTGAATGGTGAACCCTGAACCCCCGTCGATGCCCGCCGTGCTCGGTGGCGCGCTGGTCGCCTTGTTCGCCGCGTCGCTGACCAACACCGTCGCCGGCATCGCGCTGCCGACGATCGCCGGGGAGCTGGGCGGGCAGGACAAAGTGGCGTGGGTGGCGAGCGCCGCGCTGCTGACCATGACGGCCGCGACCCCGTTGTGGGGCAAGGGCGCCGACCGGCGGGGCCCGCGGCCGCTGCTGCTGGCGGCGATCGCGGTGTTCGTGGCCGGTTCACTGATCGCGGGCACGGCCTCGGCGATGGGCTGGCTGATCACCGGCCGCGCGGTGCAGGGCGCCGGCGCGGGCGGGATCCTGGCGCTGTCGAACGCCCTGGTGGCCGGGCTGGTCCCGGCACGCGAGCGCGGCCGGTACACCGGCTGGTTCGGCATGTCGTTCGGCGTCGCGTCGGTCGCGGGGCCGCTGGCCGGTGGATTGGTGGTCGGCGCGTGGGGCTGGCGGTGGTGCTTCCTCGGCGTGGTGCCGATCGCCGCGGTGGCGGCGGTTCTCGTGCGGCTGGCGCCCCACCGGCAGCCACCGACATCCCGCGCCCCCGTGGATTACGCGGGCGCCGCACTGCTCACGGGTGCGCTCGGCGGCCTGGTGCTGCTGCTGTCCGCCGCGGGCACGGCGTGGCCGTGGCTGTCCTGGCCGAACCTCGTGCTGGGCCTGGTGGTCGTGGGCCTGGGTATCGCGGCCCTCGCCAGGGAGCTGCGGGCCGCGGATCCGATCCTGCCGCCCCGGCTGTTCCGCGTGCCGTCGTTCGCCGCGGCGGTCGGCGCGAGTTTTCTGTTGGGCGCGGTGATGTTCGGCGGCATCATCTACCTGCCGCAGTACCTGCAGGTGGTGCGCGGGCACGACGCGGTGCGCGCCGGCCTGTTGATGCTGCCCCAGATCGGCACCATGATCGCGGCCTCCGTGCTGACCGGGCGGCGGATCGTCGCGTCCGGCCGCTGGAAGGTGTTCCCCGCGGCGGGCTGCGCGTTGCTGGTGGTGGGCCTGGTGATGCTCGCCCCGCTGACGCCCGCCACCTCCCCGTGGTGGCTCGCCGCCGCGATGGCGGTCCTCGGCGCGGGAACCGGGATGGCGCAACAGGTCCTGGTGCTGGCGGCGCAGAACGCGGTCGGTCCCGGTGACCTGGGGGTGGCCGGTTCGGCCGCCACGTTCGCCCGCTCCCTCGGCGGGGCGGTCGGCGTGGCGGCCTTCGGCTCGGTCATCGCGTCCCACCTCCGCGAGGGGCTGCCGGGCGATCTGCTCGGCACTCCCGAACAGATCGCCCGGCTCCCGGCCGCCTTGGCGGAGACAGTGCACCTGACCTACACCAGCGGGCTGCGGCTCGCGTTCCTCGCCGCGATCCCGTTGGCGCTGCTGGCCTTCGCCGCGGTCGTCACCGTCCGGGAGACACCGTTGCGGTGAACGGCCGGTTGAACACCGGCGGCGTGAACGGCACGTACCGGCCGCCCATCACCTGCGGCGAGGTGGACGGCCAGTGCCCGGTCCGCAACCGGTCCAGCATCACCTCGATGGCCCTCACCTGCTCGTCCGCGGTGAACGTGCAGTGCCCCGCGGTCTGCACGTACGTCTGCCGCAGCAGCGGGCCGTTGCCCGCCGACCGCACCACCGCGCCGTAGGACTGCTGCTGCGCCACCGTCGAAATCTGGTCGCCGGTCGCGTTGACGGTCAGCACCGGGATGTCCAGCTCGCCGTCGAACACGATGCCGCGGCTGAGGTAGGCCACCGCGGACGGGTCGGCGGCGATGCGCGGCGCCGCCGCCAGCCGCGCGAGGTCCGCGCCGAGGTCCAGCCCGGCCCGCCGGTACAGCTCCCGCACCGCCGGGTCGTCGCCGAGCTGCCGGGCGTAATCCACCCCGGTGTTCCACGACGGGTTGCCACCGGCCAGCTGCTCGATCTGCCTGCGGCTGCTCATCGCCTGTCCGATGTAGGGCAACGGCCCGCCGGCCAGCGCGAGGTACGTGCCCTCCTGGCGCTCGGTCACGGTGCGGGGCAGCGGCGTCTCGGAGCCGTCGGCCGCGAGACCCCACTCCGGGAGCTGCCCGATCGCCCCGGCGAGGGCGATCCGCGCCCGGCCCTCCGGCGTCGCCTGCGCCCCGGCGAGCGCCGAGATCCACGCCTGCTGCGTGCCCGGCACGTCCGCGGGGATCCCGGTCACCGGCAGGTCGCGGTCCGGGAACAGCAGCGTCTTCAGCGTGAACACGGTGTCCAGCTTCTGGTTCCACTGCCCGACCGCGCCGCCGAGGCCACCGCAGAACGGCACCGCGGCGTCGAACACCTCCGGGTGCACCTGCGCCGCCCCGGCGGAGACGAACCCGCCCATGGACTCGCCGGACGCGATGGCCCACTTCGCGGGGCCGGACGCCGCCTCGAAGCGGGACAACGCCTCGGCCTGGTTGTCGATCGCCCGCGCGATGTTCCACCCGGTGACCGTGCGGGTGGTCCCGCCGACGGCGATCCCGCGGTCCACGAGCCGGGCGGTCAGCGGATCGGCGAGCCCGCTGGAGGCGAAGTCGAGCCCGACGATCACCGTGCCCTGCCAGTGGTCCGGCTTGACGAACAGGTACGGCGTGCCGTCGGCGAGGCGGCCGTCGAGACAGGACGCGCCGGTGAGGCACTGGTCCGCCGCCGACGCGGGCACCGCGGTCCCGGCGGTGAGCAGGAGTGCGGCCACCAGGGCACGCGCGAGCCGCCTCATCGGACCGGGAAGTTCTTCGCGGCGACCTCCCACCCCGGCGTCGCGCACAGCGTGCACGAGCCGAGGAAGTAGTCGCGGGCCACCGGGTTGCCGTTGAGGGTGAAGTCCAGCCAGTTCACCAGCACCGAAACGGCCTCCTCACGCATGGCGGCGTCGACCTGCCCGTCGCGCAGGCCGTACCAGAACCCGCTGTGGCCGGCACCCGGGTTGGTCGCCCGCACGGCGGGCACGGTCGCCAGGTCGTAGTTGGCGAGGCTGTTCTCGTGGGCCACGTCGGACGGTCCGCCGTCGAGGAACAACGCCGGGGTGTGCAGCTTCGCCAGCTCCTCCCGGCCGTACCCGTACCGCCCGTCGGCGAAGAAGCCGCTGTCGAGCGAGGCCACCGACTTCACCCGCGGATCCGCGCCCGCGACCAGTGCTTCGAGCCCGCCGCAGGAGTGCCCGGCCACCGCCACGCGGTTCAGGTCGAGCCGGTTGCGCAGGTCGCTGCCCTTGCGGTCGTTCTCCCGCTCGGCCCAGGTGATGCCGTCGGTGATGACCTCCGGGCGCGGGGTGCCGTTCTCGTCGTTCGCCGGCTGGTCGACCGCGCCGACCGCGACCACGACGAAACCGTGTGCGGCCACCAGCATCTCCGTGGCGAGCAGCTCGTTGTTGCCGAGGTGGCGGCACGCGCCGTTGCCGATGACGACCACGGGCAGCCTGCCGTGGATCTCGTCCAGGTCCGCCGGCCGGTACACCGTGTACTCGACGGCCAGGCCCCGCGTGTTCGCGGCCGCCTCGCGGACGACGGGGTGGAACTGCTCCATCGCCGGCCGGTTCGCCGTCTCCGGAGTCGTTCCCGATGCCAGGCCCACCGTCACACCGGTGAGGGCCACGGCCGCCGCGGCGGCCGCCAGGACCTTCCACACGAACTGCTTCACAGGACGCCTTCCCTTCGTTGGGGGCCCTCACTGTGGTCATTTAGCACGACGACCGTCAACGGCACTGTCACTCAGTGGAAGGCCTCTAGACTCCGGCCATGACCGGACCCGCCCCGCAGCACTCACAGCGCCTGCTGGGCACCCTGCTCGGCGACTACTGGTTCTGGCGGCGCGAGCACCTGCCCTCGGCCGCGCTCGTGGACCTGCTGCGCGAGTTCGGCCTGACCGAGCCGGCGGCCCGCGCGGCGATCCAGCGCGCGGCGGCCCGTCGCCTGGTCACCACGTCGAAGGCCGGCCGCCGGACCGCGTACGGCGTCCCGGACCGCACCCACCGGCTGATCATCAACCACCTGCGCCGCCTGCTGGAGTTCGGCGCGGAGGACCGCGAGTGGGACGGCCGCTGGACGTTCGCGATGTTCTCGGTGCCGGAGCCGCAGCGGGAGGACCGCCGCACCCTGCGCGGCCGGCTGCGGTGGCTGGGTTTCGGGCCGCTCTACGACGGCGTGTGGGTCTCGCCGTGGGACCGCGCCGCGGACGCCCTGCAGGTCCTCGCCGCACTCGGCGTCGGCACCGCGACGGTGGCCCGCGCGGAGGTCAGCGCGGACGTCCCGGCGGCCGGGAACCCGTTGCGCGCCTGGGACCTCGACGAGCTGCGCCAGTCCTACGCGGACTTCCTCGACCGCTGGTCCGGACTGCGGAAGCGGGTCGCCGCCGGTGAGGTCGGCCCGGCGGAGGCGCTCGTCGTCCGCACCAGGGTGATGACCGAGTGGCGCACCTTCCCGGACGCCGACCCGGACCTGCCCGGCGAACTGCTGCCCGCGGACTGGCCGCGCGCCACGGCACGCCGGTGCTTCCTGGACATCTACGACACCCTGGGCCCGGTCGCCGAGCAGCGGTTCCGCCAGATCGTCGCCCCGCACGCGCCCGAGCTGGCCGAACTGGCCGCCCACCGCACCGGCGGCGACATCACCCGGGGCGCGGCGCCCGAGGCCTTCCCCGCGGACGACGACCTGACGTGGGCAGGACCCCTCGGCGAACCATAGACAACACGTTGTTGCCCTATCGGACGTCGCTGTGTAGCGTTTCGACACGGAGCTTCTTCCCCGTCCTCAGCGTGGAGGCATCGTGTCCCCTGACGTCCCCCACCCGGCGGGCAAGCGGGCGCTGCTCGCCGGCCCGATGGGCGCCTGCCTGGCCAACTACGACTTCGGCATCTACGGCACCATGTCCGCGCTGGTGCTCAACAAGGTCTTCTTCCCGTCGCTGAGCCCGGCCGCCGGCACGCTGGCCGCCTACGGCACGTTCGCCGCCGGGTTCATCGCGAAACCGCTGGGCGGCTTGATCTTCGGCCGCATCGGCGACCGCTTCGGCCGCCGCACGGTGGTCGTGTCCGCGCTGCTGCTGATGGGCGTCGCGACCGTCTGCATCGGACTGCTGCCGACCTACGCGGCGATCGGCGTCACCGCCCCCGTGCTGCTCACCGTGCTCCGCCTGGCGCAGGGACTGGCCGTCGGCGGCGAATGGGGCGGTGCGGCGACCCTGGCGGTGGAGCACGCGCCCGAGCACAAGCGCGGCTTCTGGGGTGGCGCGGTCGGTGTCGGCGGCCCGATCGGGTCGATCCTGGCCGCGCTGACCGTGCTGCCGCTGTCCGCCGCCCTGTCCGACGCGGCCTTCGCGTCGTGGGGCTGGCGGGTCCCGTTCCTGGTCAGCGCGCTGATCGTGGGCGCGGGGCTGTGGATCCGGCTCGGCGTGGACGAGTCGCCGGTGTTCCGCCGGGAGGTCGCCCCCGCGGCCCGGCCCAGCCTGTCCGGCGTGGTGCGGCGCAACGGGCGGCAGATGGCGCTGGTGTTCTTCATCGCCGGGGCCGCGGTGTCCGGCATCTACCTGCTCAACACCTACACGCTGTCCTACGCGGTGGCGCACGCCGGGATCAGCCGCTCGACCATGCTGACGTTCTCCACGAGCGCGCAGATCCTCGCCGTGGTCGCGGCGATCCTGCTGCTCCCCCGCGTCGACCGGATCGGGCTGGGCCGCCTCTACCGGGTCAGCGCGGCGGCGCTGGGCGTGCTGGCGTGGGTGCTGTTCGCCGCGCTGGACAGCGGCAACGCGGCGCTCATCGTGCTCGCCCTGTCGCTGGGTCAGATCGCCGTCAACGGCATGGTGATCTCCTCGGTGCCGATCTACGTGCTGCTGTTCCGCCCCGCCGACCGGGTCACCGGCGCCGGGTTCAGCTTCAAGACCAGCGACGCCATCCTCGGCGGCACCACTCCCCTGGTCGCCGGCCTGCTGGTGCAGGCGGCCGGAAGCGGGTGGATGGTCGCCGCGTACGTCACGCTGCTCGCCGCAGCGGCGATCACCGCCTGCACGATCGGCCGCCGCCTGCTGCCGACCACCACCGCCGCGCCCGCCGTAGCCGCGCGGAAGGTGGACGCGTGAGGCTCGATCCGCTCGCCGAGCACGACCTGTTCGCCATCCACGACCACTACCACCGCCTGCGCGCGGCCTCGCCGGTCGTGCACAGCCCCGAGTTCGGCGGGTTCTGGGCCGTGCTCGCGCACCGCGAGGTCCGCCAGGTGCTCAGCGATCCCGCGCTGTTCATCAACTCCGTGCAGAACGTGGTGCCGAAGGTGCGCGCCGCGGGCCGCCGCCCGCCGCTGCACCTCGACCCGCCCGAGCACACCGTCTACCGGCGCGCGCTGGCGCCGCTGTTCCGCAGCGAGCGCACGGCGGCGCTGGAGCCCCCGGTGCGCGCGCTGGTCGGCGACCTCGTCGCGGACCTCGTCGCGCGCGGCCGGTTCGACGCCTGCGAGCTGACCTACCGGGTGCCCAGCTTCACGGTGGCCCGGTGGATGAACATCCCGGACGCCGAGATCGGGGCGGTCCGGGACACCGCCGACGCCTACAACCGCGCCTTCCAGGAGGGCGACGACGACGGCCTGCGCCGCAGCAGCGGCGAGCTGTACGAGATCGCGCGGACGCTCGTCGCGCGGCGGCGGGCGGATCCGCTGGACCCGGACGAAGACCCGCCGTCGGCCCTGCTCGCCGCCCGCGACGGGGGCGAACCGCTGCCGGACGAGCTGGTCGTTGGCACCATCCGGCAGCTGTTGCCCGCGTCGATGATCGGCGCCAGCGTCACGATCGCGAGCTGCATCGCGCACCTGGCCAGCGACACCGCGCTGCAGGAGCACCTGCGCCGCAACCCGGACGAGATCCCGGCCGCGATCCCCGAGCTGCTGCGGCTCTACTCGCCGTACCGGGGTTTCGCCCGCACCGCGGTGCGGGACGTCGAGCTGGGCGGGCAGCGGATCCGGGCCGGGGAACCGATCGCGCTCGTGTTCACCGCGGCGAACCGGGACCCGGCCGTGTTCCCGGAGCCCGACCGGTTCCACGCCGGACGGCCCTCCGGCGACAACATCGTCTTCGGCTCGGGCCCGCACCGGTGCGCCGGCGCGGGCCTCGGCAGGATGGAGATCACCGTGACCCTGCGGGAACTGCTCGCCAGGACGCGTCTGTTCACAGTGGACGGTCCGATCGGGATGACGCGCTGGCCGGAGTTCGGCCCGCGGTCGCTGCCGCTGCGGGTGGTCGCCCGATGAGCGAACCGGTTCCCGCGCGCCCGGAGGAGCACGACTTCGACCCGCTCGCGCCCGAGACCTTCACCAGCGCACACGAGCAGTACCGGGAGATGCGCTCGCGCTGCCCGGTCGCCCGCAGCTCGACCTACGGCGGGTTCTGGGCGCTGTTCCGGCACGAGGACGTGCGGGCCGTGCTGGCCGACAGCGACACGTTCACCACCAGCGTGCAGAACGTGGTGCCGAAGTTCGCCTTCACCGGGCGGCGCCCGCCGCTGCACCTCGACCCGCCCGAGCACACCGACTACCGCCGCGTCATCAACCGGTTCTTCACGCGCGGCAAGATGGCCGAGCTGGAACCCGCCGTGCGCGCGCACGCCCGCACGCTGCTGACCGGGCTGGTCACGCGGGGCGAAGCCGATGTGGCGGCCGAGTACGCGCGCGTGTTCCCCGCGCATGTGTTCGCCGAGTTCTTCCACCTGCCTGTCGAGCTGGCCGAGCGGATCGAGCAGATCAGCGCCGAGTACGTGCGGGCGATCCAGGTGGTGGACGACGAGGAGGTCAAGCGCGGCAGCCGGGTGCTCTACGGCATCGCGGCGGACGTGATCGAGCAGCGCCGGTCGGCTCCGCTCGACGACGACCTGACCACCGCCCTGCTCGCGGCCCGTCCGGCCGGGGAGCCGTTCCCGGACGAGATGGTGCTCGGCTGCGTGCGGCAGCTGCTGGTCACCGGCATGGTGGCGCCGAGCGTGTTCATCGGCACGATGCTGGCGCACCTGGCGTCGGACAAAGACCTGCAGGCGATGCTGCGGGCGGCGCCGTCGCGGATCCCGGCCGCCGTCGAGGAGTACCTGCGGCTCTACACCCCCTACCGCGGCATGTCGCGCACGCCGAAGCGGGACGTGGTCATCGGCGGGCGGCTCATCCGCAAGGACGAGCCGATCGCGCTCGTCTACACCTCCGCGAACCGGGACGAGACGGTGTTCCCCGACGGCGAGAACTTCATGCTGGACCGCCCGAACCTGCGTGAGGCGATCCCGTTCGGCGCCGGGATCCACGCCTGTCCCGGGGCGCCACTGGCCCGCATGATGCTGGTGCTCACGCTCGAGGAACTCCTCGCCGCCACCACGGACTTCTCGGTCGCCGGCGAGATCCTGATGGCCCGCTGGGCGGAGTGGGGCACCCGGTCGGTGCCGCTGGCGTTCACCGCGCGGGAGTGATCCGGGTCACGCGTTGTCACGCCCCGGGGAGCCGCTTTGTCAGATGGTCGACCCTCTGCGAAGGAGACACCATGAGCGGCAACACCGAAGTGATCGTGATCGGCGGCGGTTACGCCGGAGTCATGGCGGCGAACCGGCTGACGCAGCGCGGCGACGTGACCGTCACCCTGGTCAACCCGCGCCCGGAGTTCGTCGACCGGATCCGCCTGCACCAGCTGGCCGGCGGCACCGGCCCGGCGGTCGTGGACTACCGGAAAGTGCTGGCCGCGGGCGTGCGACTGGTGGTGGACACCGCCACCCGCATCGACGCCGCCGCGCGGCGCGTGACGCTGGCCGGCGGCGACACCCTCGGCTACGACTACCTGGTCTACGCGGTGGGCAGCGGCAGCGCGGACCCGGGCGTGCCCGGCGCGGCCGAATTCGCCCACCCCATCGCCTCCCTGGAGGAAGCCGAGCGCGTGCGGCCACTCCTCGACGCGGCGTCGACCGTGACGATCGTGGGAGGCGGGCCGACCGGCATCGAAACCGCCGCCGAGCTGGCCGGGCGGGGTCGCGCCGTGACGCTGGTCTGCGGCGGTGAACTCGGCCCGTACCTGCACCCGAAGGGGCGGCGCTCGGTCGCCCGGCGCCTGGAAAAGCTGGGCGTGACCGTGCTCGACGGGCCCACGGTGACGGCCGCGACGCGGGACGCCGTCGAACTCAGCGACGGCCGCGCGCTGCTGTCCGGGGTGACCATCTGGACCGCCGGGTTCGGCGTGCCCGACCTCGCCGCCCGCAGCGGCCTGACCACCGACGCGCTGGGCCGCCTGCTCACCGACGAGACCCTGACCAGCGTGGACGACGAGCGCATCGTCGCGGCCGGGGATTCGGCGGCGCCGTCCGGACTGCCGGTGCGGATGAGCTGCCAGGCCGCCGTCCAGGTCGGCCCGCAGGCCGCGCGGACGGTCCTGGCCCGGATCGCGGGCGAGGAGCCCGCGCCGATCGACGTCGGGTTCGCCGGGATGTGCATCAGCCTCGGCCGCCGGCACGGCATCTTCCAGTTCTCGACGAAGGACGACACCGCGAAGGCGAACTTCATCGGCGGCAGGCTCGGCGCGCTGGTGAAGGAGGTCATCTGCCGGAGCATCGTGTGGCAGCTGGGCTACGAGGCGCGCCACCCGGGCAAGCGGCAGTGGTGGGCCAAGGACGAGAAGCGCCGCGAACTGGTGCGGGACCAGGCGCCGGCCGTCACGGACCGGGCGGCTTGACGCGGGAAGCGGTGCCCGGCTCAGGCGACGCGGACGACGTCCCGTCCCGCGGCCGGGTACCGCTCCAGCACCTCCGGGTCGTGGCCGGGCAGCACGATGCCGCCCAGCTCGCGGATCCGGTCGAACGCGCCGTAGACGCCGGGCATCGAGTGCAGCAGCGGCGCCGGGCGGTCGTCGTCGAGGTTTTCGTAGAAGTGGCTGGCGTCCGAGGCCACCACGACCGGCCCGGCAGCGGTCGCGACGCGGACGATCTGCATCCCGGCCGTGTGCCCGCCCACGAGGTGGACGCTCAGCCCGGGCAGGACCTCCACGTCGCCGTCCACTTCGGACAGCCGGTCACCGCGGACGTGGCCGAGCGCGTCCTCGTCGAGCAGCCAGTGCTCGCGCCGGATGCGCTTCGCCCACGGTCCCGTCCAGTAGGCCAGTTCCGCGCGCTGCACCACGTAGCGGGCGCCGGGGAAGTCCGCGACCGTCCCGGCGTGGTCGTAGTGCAGGTGCGTGAGCACCACGAGGTCCACGTCCCCGGCCGCGACGCCGATCGAGTCCAGCAGCTCGGCCGGACGCCGGTAGTCGAGGCCGGGCGGCACTCGCGTCGGGTGGATGCCGGCGTCGATCAGGACAGTGTGCTGCGCCGACCGGGCCAGCCACACGTAGTACGCGGTCGGGTGCGGCTGGTCGGCCTCCCCCGCGGCGCACCCGAGGAAGTGCTGTCCCCGGGTGCCCTCGCGGCGGCCGTAGCAGAGGGCGTGGACCTCGTACCGGCTCACCGCGCGGCGCCCACCGGCTCCGGCGCGGCGGTTTCCTTGAGGCCGAGCCGCGCGGTCGGCACGCTGTAAGTCTCGCGCGCGGTGGCCACCGCGATCACGTTGACCAGGCACAGCCCCGCGGTGAAGATCGACACACCGAGCCACGCGCCTGCCCCGTCACCGGCGACCGCGGCGGCGACCGTCGGCAGGAACCCGCTGATGGCAAAGCCGATCTGGGTGCCGATCGCGGTGCCGGACAACCGCACCCGCGCCGGGAACATCTCGCCGTAGAAGGCGGGCCAGACGGCGCTGGTGGCGGTGTAGACGACGCCGAACAGGACGACGCCGACGGCGAAGATCAGCACCCAGCTGCCCGCCGCGATGGCGCCGAGGTAGGCGAAGATCAGCACCGCGCAGCCCAGCGACCCGGCGATGAACAGCGGTTTGCGCCCGACGCGGTCGGCGAGCTTCGCCCACAGCGGGATCGAGACGACGGCGGCGACGTTGGCGAGGACCCCGACCCACAGCATCGGTGTCTTGCTCAGGCCTACGGTGTTGACCGCGTAGGACAGGGCGTAGACGGTGAAGATGGTGCTGACGGAGGCGATCAGCGCGGCGACGATCACCCGGAGCACGTCGGCCCAGTGCTCGCGGAGCAGCACGACCAGCGGCAGCTTGGTGACCTCGCCGACGCGGACCTCCTGCTCGAACACCGGGGTCTCCTCGACCGTGCGGCGCACCAGGTAGCCGACGAGGACCATCAGCGCGCTGCCCCAGAACGGCACGCGCCAGCCCCAGGACAGGAGTGCGTCCTGCGGCAGCGCGGCGACCGGGAGGAACACGGCGGTGGCGACGATCTGCCCGGCCTGGGTGCCGCTGAGGGTGAAGCTGGTGTAGTAGGCGCGCTGGTTCTCCGGCGCATGCTCCAGCGACATCGAGTTGGCGCTCGCCTGCTCGCCGCCCGCGGACAGCCCCTGCAGCAGCCGGAGCGCGACGAGCATGATCGGGGCGGCGACCCCGGCGGTCTGGTAGCTGGGCAGACAGCCGACGAGCACCGTCGAGACGCCCATCAGGAGCAGGGTGAGGACGAGCACGCGCTTGCGCCCGAACCGGTCGCCGAGGTGGCCGAGCAGGATGGCGCCGAGCGGGCGCGAGACGTAGCCGACGCCGAACGTGGACAGGGCCAGCAACGTGCCGGTCGCCGGGTCCGAAGCCGGGAAGAAGATCTTGCCGAACACGAGCGCGGCGGCCGTGCCGTAGATGAAGAAGTCGTAGTACTCGAGAGCGCTGCCGACCCAGGCGGCGAGTGCCGCCTTCCGCGAGCGCGCCCTGTCGGCACCCGGCTGAGCCACCACGTCGTGCTCCTTCTCAATGGACCAGATGGTTAATTGCAGATACTCAGGTAGCCGCGACGGGGTTGTCAAAGTGGCTCCGGTCACAGATGCGCCGGCAACTCGGGATCATGTGGCGCGGCTGCGTGGCCCGGTTTGGCGAGCGGCGGCCGTCGCGGTGGTGTGCGCCGGGTTGCTGGTCTTCACGGTCGCCGGTTCGGACCGGCGATCCCGCGACGCCGCGGTGATCAAACTCAGCACCGCCCAGCGCTTCAAGGTCTACGAACAGGAACTGGTTGTTCACGACCCCGCTCGCGTCCGCACCCTGGACGACGAGAACGCGGACGACGTCCGGTCGTTCTGGATCTACGTCCCGCTGCTGGCCGGGCTCGCCGGAGCCCCGGCGGCCGGCCGGGCGGGTGTTCGCGACCTACGCCGAAGGCTGCGAAATCGAACTGGGCGGCGCGCACCTCACCGCAACCACGCCGATTCACCCGAAGGGACTAGTCAACTGCTGTATCAGGTCGCGCCTCGGGTGCGTCCTGTAAGCAAGAACTCCCTCCGGGACGGTGAACCATGCGGAGGTATCAGGCAGCAGCGTTGCTGATCGGCGCGGCTCTCGCGGGGTGCGCGGGCGGGTCGCCGATCCCCGGCGAGCAGACCGCGGACAGCCCGCCCGAGAGCACCACGGCGAGCGAGACGACCACCGGCACGACGGACACCACCGAGCGCACGCGGACGTCGAAGAAGAGCGATCCGCCCGGGGTGCCGGGCAGCCCGATCAACTACGACAGCACGGTGCGCGCGGCCGGGCCGACCAGCGCGCAGGGCGCGATCCTCCGCGAGCTAGCGGAGTTCTGCGGGCCGGACCGATGTGGTGTGCGGGTGCGGATCGTCGGTTCCGGCGACTGCGCGACGGACATCTCGCCGGACCCGGTGTACCCGGGCGGGACGATCACCATCACGGCGAAACCCTGTGAGACCACGGAGGAAACCACCACCGAGGAGTCCACCGAGGAGTCCTCTTCGGAGCAGTCCACTTCGGACACCACCGGTGGCTAGGACCCGGCTGTCGCCACCCCGCCCCCGGACACCGCCGCAGACCGGACCGGCCAGAGCGCTGCGGGTCGTCGGCACCCTGGCCGCGAACGCGACGCTGCTGACCGGCCTGCTGTACTACTTCGGTTTCCTGACCACACAGGTGTTCTTCAGCTACTTCCGCGTGCACTACACGCTGCTCGGCCAGACCACGCCGGAGATCCTGGCGCGCGGCGTGGACGGCCTGTTGCTGCCGATAGCCGAGATCGCCGCGGCCGTGTTCCTGGTGCTGGGCGTGATCCGCTTCCTGCGGTTCCGGCTGTCCCGGCGGGCGTGGCAGACCCTCCTGCGCCGGGCGACGCCGGTGGCCGCGGTGCTGGGGGCGGCGCTGCTCGCGGTGACGTTCGCGATCGCGCTGGACCCGGTGCCCTACCGGCGGTTCACCGCGTTGCCCGGCCTGGGTTTCGCGCTCGCCGTGGTGCTGCTGATCTTCGCGTGGCGCCGGTGGACCGCGCCCGCAGGCAGCGCGCTCGGGGTGGCGGAGTGGCTGGTGGCCTACGCGCTGGTGACGTTCGGCCTGTTCTGGGCGGTCGCCGACTACGCGGGCCAGGTCGGCGTCCGCCGCGCCTTCGAAACGGAGCAGGCGCTGCCCGCCCGCCCGGCGGTGGTCCTCTTCAGCACCCAGCGGCTCAACCTCCCGGGCGAAGTGCACTGCCCCGCCCCGGACGGCGCGTTCCAGTACCGCTACCCCGGGCTGAAGCTACTGCTCCAGTCGGGCGGCCAGTACGTCCTGGTCCCGGACGGCTGGCGCCGCCCCGAGGACGCCACGTACCTGCTCCCCCGAACGAACACGGTGTGGCTGGAGTTCAGCCCGCCGGGCACCCCCGCCGCCGGCTGCTGACGGAACCGCGTCGCGTGGTCGCTCGTTGTGGGCCTCGTGGACCCGGTCGAGACCGTGATCGCGTGGGGGATTCCCGGCGGGACGTTGCTGCTGGTCGCCGTGGGGACCGTGGAGCTGATCCGCAAGAAGCGGGGCAAGCGGACGGGCACCCCGCTGGCTGCCACGTACGCCGATGAGGTGACGGCCATGTTCTACGGCACCAAGCGCCTCGAACTGGAGCACCGCGACTCGATGTCGATGATGCGTGAGGAGGACGCCCAGGGCGCGCCCCCGGCGCTCGACCTCGAGCGGGGTGTCATCCGCCTGCGGCGGGACTAGGGCTCACCGCCGCGGGACTGGGCTCACCACGGCGGGACTGGCGCGCACCACGGCGGGACAGGAGCTCGCGACCGCGGGGCTAGGGCTCACCGCCACGGGACTGGGAGCTCGCTACCGCGGGACTGGGAGCTCGCTACCGCGGGACTGGCGCTCACCGCCGCCGGGACCGGGGCTGGCCGCGGCGGAACTGGAGCTCGCTACCGCGGGACTAGGGCTCAGCGCCGCGGGACTGGGGCTCGCCACCGCGGGACTGGGGATCACCGCCGCAGGAGGTGTTCGCCCGCCAGGTGGATCGCCTCGCGCTTCGTGCGGCCCGGGTGGTCGGCGGCGATGAAGTGCCTGCCGATGGCGAGCGCGAACGCGAGCGTGCTACGCGCCTCGATCTCGTCCGGGTCGGTCAGGAAACTGCCGAACACCCCGCGCAGGAAGTCCATCCGCTCGTTGTCGATCCGCCGCAGCCGCTCGGCGACCGCGGCGTCGTGGCGGGCCCACGCGCGCACCGCCAGGTCGATCCGGTGCAGGTCCTCGCTGAAGCTCAGCTGCCCCACCCGCCGGAACTGCTCGACCACGTCCTCACCCGCCACCGCGGCGAGGATTTCCCCGGTGCACCGGCGTTCCCACTCGTCGAGCATCTCGGCCAGCAACGCGGGACGGCCGTCGAAGTGGCCGTAGAACCCGCCCTTCGTCACGCCGAGCCGGGCGGCCAGCACCTCGACGCGGACCGCGTCCGGCCCGCCCTCGGAAAGCGCTTCCAGGCCGGCCTCGATCCAGCGGGCACGGGTCGTGCGGGCGACGGCGGGAATCTGGCACCTCCAGTGTTTTCGTGTACGGTACCGTACAAATGAACCATACGGCACCGTACAAAAGAGGTGGCCCATGCCCCGACTGGCCGAATCCGCCCACACCGGGCACCCATGGCGGATCCACGAGTTCACCAGCGACTTCGCGGTCGAGGACGTGTGGTCGTTCCGCACCCCCGGCGCCGGCCCGGACGACTTCCCGGCGATGCTCGCCGCGATGCGCACCGCGGGCAGCCTCACGCACCAGCCGCGAGCGGTGCGGTTCCTGTTCGCCCTGCGCTGGCGGATCGGCGCGCTCCTGGGCTGGGACACGCCCGCCGCGGGAGTCGGCCGCCGCGTCGCCTCGCTGCGCGACCGCCTGCCCGCCGACCTCCGCGACGCCCCGCGCGGCCCGGACAGCGACGGGATGCCGCTCAAGGCGGTCTACGAGACGGGCACGGAAGCCGCGCGCGAGCTGGCGAACAAGACCGTCCACACGGTGATGCACCTCGCCTGGACCCGCGGCGGGAACGGCGACCACGAGCTGCGGATGGCGGTGCTCGTCAAGCCCAACGGCTGGTTCGGCCGGCTCTACCTGACCGTGATCGCGCCGTTCCGGTACCTCGTGGTCTACCCGGCGCTGACGCGGCAGTGGGAGCGCGCGTGGCTGGCTCGGTGACGCGCCTGCGCTGGGCGAGCGGGATCATGGTCGCCCTCGGCGCGGGGCACCTGGCCCTCATCGGAACCCTCGCCTGGACCGACTTCGCCGGCTGGGTGGACCGCGGGGTGTGGGCGGCCGTCCCGCTGCTGGACGAGACCCGGAACGGCCTCGCCTTCTGGGCCGGCCCCGGGAGTTTCGGCGTCCCGCTGATGCTCCTCGGTTGCCTGACCTGGCACCTGGCCGGCCGGGGGACACCGCCACCCGCCTGGCTAGGCTGGGCCGTCGCGGCCTGGTGCGCGGTCGGCGGGCTGCTGCTCGTGCCGTCGCCGTTCGTCGCCGGAGTCGTCGCGGGCGCGCTCATCGTCGCGGCGGCGCGCGACGTCACCCCTCAGCCAGGGCCTCCTCGCGCGTAGTGCAGAGCCGCACGATCGCGTCGGCCCCGGTGATCTCCAGCGGCCGCCGGGTGAAGCCCGATCCGACCACCACGTGCACCTTCCCCGGCGCCTCGGTGCCCGCGGCCAGCACGACCGCGATCCCCGCCGAGGCCAGGAAGCTCACCTCGCTCAGGTCGATCACCAGGCGCCGCGGGCACGCGCGCGCCGCGGGCAGGGCGACGGCCTCGAACGCGGGCGCCGTCAGGTGATCGAGTTCGCCTGCGACGCGCACCAGCGTCGCGCCGGGCAGGTGCTCCACGTGCACGTCCACGTGCGCGACGGGCTCGTTCGGCTGGAAGGAGGACACCGTTCGATCTAACCGCGACCGGCCGACCGCGCAAAGCCGGTCTTGCGTCCGGCGAACCCGTGTGGCCTAATATGGCATCAAGTGCCAAAATGGTGTCCCTCATCGGCGAGGCGGAGTGGCGAGATGTCCAACGGTTGGTTCGAGACGGTGGCCGAAGCTCAGCGGCGGGCCAGGAAACGGCTGCCGAAGTCGGTCTACGGCGCACTGGTGGCGGGTTCCGAACGCGGGATCACGGTCGACGACAACATCGCGGCGTTCGCCGAACTCGGCTTCGCCCCGCACGTCGCCGGGCTGTCCGACAAGCGCGAACTGGGCACCACCGTGATGGGCCAGCCGATCTCGCTGCCCGTCGTCATCTCCCCCACCGGCGTCCAAGCCGTGCACCCCGACGGCGAGGTGGCCGTCGCCCGCGCCGCGGCCGCGCGCGGCACCGCGATGGGCCTGAGCTCGTTCGCCAGCAAGTCCATCGAGGAGGTCGCGGCGGCCAACCCGCAGACCTTCTTCCAGATGTACTGGGTCGGCAGCCGGGACGTGCTCGTGCAGCGCATGGAGCGCGCCAGGGCCGCCGGCGCGGTCGGGCTGATCATGACGCTGGACTGGTCGTTCTCCACCGGCCGCGACTGGGGCAGCCCGGTCATCCCGGAGAAGCTGGACCTGAAGGCGATGATGCGGTTCGCGCCGGAAGGCATCACGCGGCCGAAGTGGCTGTGGGACTTCGCGAAGACACGCAGGCTGCCCGACCTGACCACCCCGAACCTGACCCCGCCCGGCGGCACGGCCCCGACGTTCTTCGGCGCCTACGGCGAGTGGATGCAGACGCCGCTGCCGACGTGGGAGGACGTCGCGTGGCTGCGGGAGCAGTGGGGCGGGCCGTTCATGCTCAAGGGCGTCATGCGGGTGGACGACGCCAAGCGGGCCGTGGACGCCGGCGTCACCGCGATCTCGGTGTCCAACCACGGCGGCAACAACCTCGACGGCACCCCGGCCCCGATCCGCGCGCTGCCCGCGATCGCGGACGCCGTGGGCGGCGACGTCGAGGTGCTGCTGGACGGCGGCATCCGGCGCGGCAGCGACGTCGTCAAGGCGATCGCCCTCGGCGCGAAGGCCGTGCTCATCGGGCGCGCGTACCTGTGGGGCCTGGCGGCCAACGGGCAGGCCGGGGTGGAGAACGTGCTGGACATCCTCCGCGGCGGCATCGACTCGGCCGTCCTGGGCCTCGGCAAGACGTCGATCCACGACCTCACCCGCGACGACGTGGTGATTCCGCCGGGCTTCGAGCGCGCCCTCGGCGTGCCGAAGAGCTGAGCCACCCCGGCGGCGGGCTTCGAGCGGACGAGCCCGCCGCCGGGGTTTCCAACGACGGCGGCCGGTAACGGAACGAGCGCGCCCGCGACTACCGGACGTACCCGTTCAGCCGCATCGCCCGGAGGAAACCCGGGCTTAGCCTGGATCCGCGACACACCGGTCGGCACTCGCGGTTCCGCGACGCGTTGCCGGTACTTTCACCGGACAGGGGAATCGAGGATGGATCACCGATGAGCTCTTCCATCGACAAGGGTTCCGACGCCGTCCGTGAGGTGCCGATCGCCGCTCCGGCCGACCGCGCCGAGTACCGGCGGTACCGCCTCGACCAAGTGCAACGGGAGCTCCCCCCGAACGCGGGCAAGGACCTCCGCAAGTGGATCAGCGACATCGAGAGCAAGCGGCTGGCGCAGGAACAGGGCGAGGGCTAACCGGCTTCCAGCCGTTCCCGGCCGGTGCCGGTCAGCAACCGGATCAGCGTGTTCATCCGCTCGTCGTCGTGCTCGTCGATGATCGAGCCCTGGCCCTGCACATTGGTCGAGAGAACGATGACCCCGGCCTGGAACTTCCGCGACTCCGACCCCACCCGGATCGGCACCGCCAGTGATTTCTTCCACCGGTCCCGCGGGCCGTTCGGCCCGGACTGCAGCTCGACGACGCCGTTGCAGAAGGCCCGAACGGCGAGGAACTCGCTGTCGACGTCGATCTCCTCGTTCCGCATCGTCTGGTGGTCGAGCCAGGTGCCGGTCGAGGACGCCCACAGCTGAAGTCCCCGGCAGTGCGACGAAGGCTTCCAGCGCACCCACAGTTCGAGCTTGAGCCGCTCCCTGGCCCCGATCATGACGGCCGCGGTCTTCTGTATCCGGTCCAGAGCGCGTTTGAGCTCGTTGTGATCCTTGCGCTGGGCGTTCACGGTCGGCTTACCGGAGGCGTTCGAGCGGTCGCCGATCCAGCGCTTCCACCAGTCGGCGAGCCGGATGCCGTACTGGGACAGCTGGTAGGCGGCGTCCTCGTGCCCGCCGCGGGCGCACTCACTGGCGATGGCGAGTTCCTTGACGAACTGCGGCGCCTGCGAGTAGAAGTCCGGCGCCACCACCTGGACGCGGAACAGTTCGCACCGGCGCCGCTGCGCGTAGATGAGGTCGTCGTAGGTCTGCGGGTGGTTGCCGTACGCCCCGGGCGAGCCCCGGTAGTTCTGGCGTGGGAAGAGCGCCCACCGCCGGTGTCCCGCCGCCTTCGTCTTCCACAGTGCCCGCATGAGCGGGGCGTCCTCCAGGCTGGATCCGAGGATCAGCAGATCGTTGCGCTCCAGCATGCCGGTGAGGACCGCGCTGCTGCCCGCCTCTGTCCGGAGGTAGTCCACCTCGTCGAGCACGATGTCCTCGGCCACCGCGGCGTTGCGCTCCGGCAGGATCACCCCGTGCAGGTGCACCACCGGCAGGACGCCGCGGATCTCCTCCAGGAGACGACTCACCGCCTGCTCGTCGAGCGCGTGGTCCAGTGGCAGCACACGTGACTGGACCAGTTCGGCCGTCGCGGAGTCGCTGCTCGCGTCGCGCAGGCCGTTTTCGAGGTACTGGTCGTAGTTGGTGGTCACGATGGCGACTTCGTGACCGGAGGCGAGCTTCTCCTTGCAGAACTGCCCGATCGCCGCGGTGTAGTCGCCGCCCCGCCAGCGCGCCTCCTGGTAGAGCGCCCGGCGCAGGAGGTTCGCGACCACCCGCGACGCCGCGTCCGGCTCGGCGCGCTGGAAGTACTCGTTGGCGATGGAAGCTTGTTTCGGCAGGTCGAAGGTCTCTGCGATGGCTGCACTCGGTTCGGACCGCTCTCCCAGCTCTCCGAACAGCAGCTTGACCATGCTGCTCCAGCTGTGGCCGCTCTCGGTGATCGTGACACCGGCGCCGACGTAGATCACCAGGTGTTCCGACGCGGCGATCTCCTCGATCAACCGGATGGTCCGGGGCTGGTGGAAGAACGGCTCGCGGCTTCGTCCGGGCATCCTGCCGTCGGGCTCCATCCGTGCACCTCCGCACACCTTTCCCGACGAGTCGCCCGCTTCTTGAACTGCGTTACACCGCGTCCGGACGCAGTGAGCTTCGGGACAACTCACTCGGCACCGGACGTTCCGGAAGGTACTTTCACAAGGCAACCATCCGTGCACGAACTCCGGAGCCGCATGTCCTCGTCTCCCGGCCGCCTCACGGCGGTTCTCGCGCTGGCCGGTGTCGTCGTCGCCGTCATGCAGACCCTCATGGTGCCGCTGCTGGCCGACCTGCCGTCGCTGCTGCACAGCGACAGCTCCGACACCGCCTGGGTCATCACGATCACCCTGCTCACCGGCGCGGTCGCCACCCCGGTGCTGGGCCGCCTCGGCGACATGTACGGCAAGCGCCGCATGATGCTCGTCGCGCTGTCGTCGCAGGTCGCGGGGTCCCTGGTGTGCGGCTTGACGACCGCGCTGCTGCCGATGATGATCGGCCGCGGGCTGCAGGGCTTCGCCATCGGCGCGATCCCGCTGGGCATCAGCATCATGCGCGACGAGCTGCCGCCGGAACGCCTCGGCGGCGCGGTCGGCCTGATGAGCTCGTCGCTGGGCATCGGCGGCGCCTTCGCGCTCCCGGTCGCCGCGCTGGTGGCCGAGCACTTCAACTGGCACATCCTGTTCCTCGGCGCGGCCGCGCTCGGGCTCGTCAGCCTGGTGCTGATCGTGCTCGTGGTGCCCGAGTCCGCGGTCCGCTCCCCCGGCCGCTTCGACCTGCCCGGCGCGATCGGGCTGTCCGCGGCGCTGGTGTGCCTGCTGCTGGCGATCTCCAAGGGCGGCGACTGGGGCTGGGGCAGCACCCGCACCCTCGGCTTCGGCGGCGCGGCGGTGGTGCTGTTCGTGGCGTGGGGGTTCCTGCAGCTGCGCACCGCCGAACCGCTGGTCGACCTGCGCACCACCGCCCGCAGGCCGGTCCTGCTCACCAACCTGACCTCGATCATGGTCGGCTTCGCCTTGTACGCGACGCAGCTGGTGCCGCCGCAGCTGCTGCAGCTGCCGTCCGCGACCGGCTACGGGCTCGGGCTGTCGATGGTCGTCGCCGGGTTGTGCGTCGCGCCGTCGGGGCTGCTGATGATGGCGATGTCCCCGCTCGCGGCCCGCCTGATCGCCGCCCGCGGCCCGAAGGTCTCGCTGCTGTGCGGCATCACGGTGCTCGGCGCCGGTTACGGGCTCGGGCTGACGCTGATGGGCGCCGGCTGGCAGATGGCGATCTTCTCGGCGATGGCGGGCGCGGGCGTCGGGCTCGCCTACGCCGCCATGCCCAGCCTGATCATGAGCGCGGTCCCGGCCACCGAGACCGCCGCGGCCAACGGCCTCAACACGCTGATGCGCTCGATCGGCACGTCGTCGTCGAGCGCCGTGGTCGGCATGGTGCTCGCCGGCATGACGATCGACTTCGGCGGCACCCCGGTGCCCAGCCTGGACGGGTTCCGCACGACGTTCCTGATCGGCTGCGCCGCCTGCGTGGTCGCGCTGCTCGTCGCGTTCTTCATCCCCAGCCGCGCGCGCCCGGCGGAGACCCTGCTGCTGGGCGTCGTGCGCTCGCCGCGCGGCGTGCTCGAAGGCGCGGTGGTGACCCTGATCGGCAAGGACGGGCAGCAGACCGGCACCACCGCGACCGACGCGAGCGGCCGGTACTCGTTGAACGTCCCGGACGGCGAGCACGTCCTGGTCTGCTCCGCGGCCGGCTTCCAGCCGGAGGCGGCGCCGGTGAGCGGTCCGGGCGAAGTGGACTTCACGCTCTCGGCCACCGGCGCCATCACCGGCACCGTCGGGGTGGGCGGCGCGCTGCTGATCGCCACCGACGAGCGCGGCGAGGTCTCGGGCAGCGTCACCTCCCGCGCAGACGGCTCGTTCCAGCTGCCCGGCCTGCTCCCCGGCCGCTACGCGCTCGCCGTGGCCAGGCACGGCTACCGGACCGCCGCCGTTCCGGTGCGGGTCGGCGACGGCCCGGTGCGCTGCGAGGTCGTCCTCGTCCGGGAGGACGCCACGGTCACGAACTAGCCGGGAAGCCGTGCCGCCGTGCGCCGAGCACGACGGCCAGCACCGGCACGAGCAGCACCAGCACGGTCCACGGGAACACGCCGGGCCCGAACGCGTCGAGCAGGACCCCGCCGACCACGCCGCCGCCCGCCATGGCCGCGTTCCACAACGTCACCAGCGCGGCCTGCGCGGGGTCCGCCGCCTCGCCGCCCGCCTTCCCGGCGGCTGTCTGCAGCAGCGTCGGCACCCCGCCCCAGCCCAGCCCCCACAGCGCGGCCCCGGCGTAGACGAGCACCGCGTTGCCGGACAGCACGGCCAGGATCACCGCGGCCACGGCGACCAGCAGCGTCGCGACGACGGTCAGCGCCCGCAGCTGCCGGTCGATGCGCGCGCCGACGATCGCGATGCTCAGCACCGACGCGACGCCGAACACCAGCAGCACCACGTCGATGCGGACGCCGTGCAGGAACGTGGCCAGGTAGGTGTAGAGGACGTTGTGGGCCAGCACGAAGACGAGCGTGACGACCAGGACCGGCGCGACGCCCGGGACGGCGACCGCGCGCCGCACCGGGATCCGGCCGCCGTCGCGCTGCCCCGGCTGGTCCGGCACGGCCGCGACGATCCAGGCGATCAGCACGACGGCGATCACCGACATCACGCCGAACGTCACGCGCCACCCGACGACCTCGCCGAGGAAGGTGCCCGCCGGGACGCCGAGCGACAACGCGAGCGGGATGCCGGCCATCACGACCGCGATCGCCTTGCCCTGCAGGTGTTCCGGCGCCAGCCGCCGCGCGTACCCCGCGAGCAGCGCCCACACCACGCCGGCCGCCACGCCTGCGGCGAACCGGCCGACCATGGTCAGCACGTAGGCGCCGGACACCGCGGTGACGGTGTTGGCGACGGCGAAGCCGGCCACCCCGGCGAGCAGCAGGCGCTTGCGGCGCCAGCCCGCGGTCGCCGCGGACAGCGGGATCGCCGCGAGCGCGGTGCCGATCGCGTAGATCGTGACGGCCTGCCCCATCGCGGACTCGCCGACGCGCAGGTCGGCGCTCATCGCGGGCAGCACGCCGGCGGGCAGGGCTTCGGTGAGGACGGTGATGAACGCCGCGGTCGTCAACGCGAGCAGGGACCGCAGCCGGAGTCTGGGAGGGGTCAGCACATCGATCACGGCGTTATGCTGAAACCATCACACAGATGTGAAGGTCAAACCGCTGTGAGGGGGACCACATGCGCATCGGGGAGCTGTCGGAACGCACCGAAACGCCCCGCCGCCTGCTGCGCTACTACGAGGAGCAGGGGCTCATCGTGTCCCGGCGCCTGCCCAACGGCTACCGCGACTACGACGAGTACAACGTCGACCGGGTGCTGCAGATCCGCGGCCTGCTCGACGCGGGCCTGCCCACGCGCATCATCAAGCAGATCCTGCCGTGCCTGGACAAGCCGCGCACGATCTACTTCCCCGACGCCACGCCGGAGATGCTGGCGACGCTGGAACGCGAGCGCGACCGGATGACGCGGCGCATCGACTGCCTCACCCGCAACCGGGACGCGATCAGCGAGTACCTGGACATCGTGCGGCAGGGCCTTCAGCCCGACGTGGCCTGAGCCGCCCGCAGCAGGCGCAGCTGCCCGATCTCGGCCGCGTTCTTCATCAGCTCCGCGTTCACCCAGGCGGCCTGGTGCGCCACCGTGAGCCCGGCCTCGGCCGGCCACGGGAAGGCGGCGGGGGCGTCCGGATCGGACAGTCGGTCGAGGACGCCGCCCCAGTCGGCGGCCAGCTCGCGCAGCCAGGCCACGGCGTTCTCGTCGCCGGGCCAGCCGACCGACTCGCGCTCGCGGGGCCGGCGGCCGTGCGCGTGGTCCAGCGTGACGCTCCACCACCAGCCGACGTGCCAGGCGATCCAGGCGATGGTGGGCACCGGCACCGGGTCCGGCTCGGCGTCCGCCCAGTCGATCGTCCAGCCGTCCCCGGCCTCACGGACGTGCCAGGTCAGCGGGCCCGGCTCCCAGCGGAAGTCCGCCGGGGTGAGGGCGCTCAGGTGGAGGTCGGCCAGCGACCAGGTCAGGTCGAACTGCCAGCGCAGGAGGGACACGGCCGGATGATCGCAGCGCCCGTGCCCGGCGGCCAACCGGATTTCCGCACGTACACTCGTGGGGTGCGGACGCGACCGACCCTGAGCTGGACGCCGGCCGGTGAGCCGCTGCCCCGGACGACCAGCCTGGACGAGGTGGTCCGCATCGCCGACGGGGGCGGCGTTGTCGTGCTGAGCGGCGCCGGGCTGTCGACCGAATCGGGGATCCCGGACTACCGGGGCGCGACCGGCAGCCTGCGGCGCCACACGCCGATGACGTACCAGGAGTTCGTGGCGGCCGAGCACGCGCGGCGCCGGTACTGGGCGCGCAGCCACCTCGGCTGGCGCACGATCGCGCGGGCGCGCCCCAACGACGGCCACCGCGCGGTGACGGCGCTGCGGGCCGCGGGCGTGGTCGGCGGCGTGATCACGCAGAACGTCGACGGCTTGCACCAGGCGGCGGGCACGCCGGACGCGGTCGAGTTGCACGGCAGCCTGGACCGGGTCGTGTGCCTGTCCTGTCGCACGTTGTCACCCCGCGAGGAGCTGGACCGCCGCCTGCGCGAGGCGAACCCGCACTTCACGGCGACCGCGACGCGCGTCAACCCGGACGGCGACGTGGAACTGGCCGACGACGACGTGCGGGGCTTCCGCGTCGTGCCGTGCACCGCCTGCGCGGGTGTGCTGAAGCCGGACGTGGTGTTCTTCGGCGAGAACGTCGAACCGTCCCGTGTGGACCGTTGCTTCCGGCTGGTGGACGAGGCGTCCGCGCTGCTGGTGCTCGGCTCGTCCCTGACGGTCATGTCCGGGCTGCGGTTCGTCCGCCGCGCGGCCGAGGCGGGCAAGCCGGTGGCGATCATCAACCAGGGCCCCACCCGCGGCGACAAGTACGCGGACGTGCGGGTGGACCTGCCGCTGGGCCGCGCGCTCACCGAGCTGGTCGCGCGCCTGGCTGTCTAGGGCGCGACGGCGACCCCGACCGACTGCGCGCCGAACGGCCGCGGCGCGCCGGCCTCGTAGAACACGTCGAGCTCCCGGATGGCGAACCCGGCCGCGGTCAGCAGATCCGCGACGGGGTTGGTGAGGCGGCAGCCGAACACCGCGCGCTGCAGCGGGTTCAGCCGGCGCTGCCACCGCCGGACGCCCGCGTCCGGCGCGAGCCCGTGCTCGGCGAAGTGCAGCGTGCCGCCGGGTTTGAGGACCCGCCGGATCTCCCGCACCGCGGCGGCGGGGTCCGGGATGGCGCACAGCGTCCAGGTCGTCAGCGCGGTGTCGCAGCTGTCCGCGGGCACCGGCAGCGACTGCCCGTCCAGGCCGGCGCGCTCGACCGGCACGGCGGACGCGGCCAGCCGTCCGCGCGCCAGCCGCCAGGCCGCGTCCGACGGCTCGATGGCGACGACCTCCGTGACCGCCGCCGGGTAGAAGGGCACGTTCAGGCCGGAGCCGAAGCCGATCTCCAGCACCCGGCCGCGCAGCCCGGCGCAGGTGCGTTCCCGGTGCGGGTGCGCCTGCGCGGCCCCGCAGGCAGCGTTGACGAGCCGTGGCCGGATGCGGTTCGCGTAGACGCCCATGGACGCCATTGTCCGCGACGCGGGGCCGTGGCGGCTAACCTGCTGGTATGCGTCGAGACGGCAATCCGGACTTCATCGAGGCCCTGGCCCGCGGCCTGGACGTCCTGTGCGCCTTCCGGCCCGGCCGCCCGGTGATGACGCTGTCCGAGGTCGCCACCGCGACCGGGCTGGCCCGCCCGACCGCGCGGCGCATCCTCATCACCCTCGAACAGCTCGGTTACGTGCGCGGCGGCGAGCGCGGCTTCTCGCTCACCCCGCGCGTGCTCGACCTCGGCATGGCCTACATCGGTTCGGCGAACCTGTGGGACCTCGCCCGCCCGCACCTGGAGGACCTGGTCGCCCGGACGAACGAGTCGTGCTCGATCGCGCAGCTCGACGGGTCCGACATCGTGTACGTGGCGCGGGTGGCGGTGCCGAAGCTGGTCGCGCTGGCCGTCACGATCGGCACGCGGTTCCCTGCCGTGCAGACGTCGCTGGGCAAGGTCCTGCTCGCCGCGCTGACGCCGGACGAGCTGGACCGGGTGCTGGCCGAGCCGAGCCGGTCCGGCGTCGAACCCCGCTGGCAGCCGGGCCGCGACGAGATCGACGCCCTGCTGCGCGACGTGCGCACGAAGGGCTGGGCGGCCACCGATCAGCAGCTGGCGCTGGGCATCCGCTCGGTGGCGGCGCCCATCCGCGACGGGGACGGCCGGGTGGTGGCCGCGGTCAACGTGAACGCGCACGCCGCCGAGACGACGATGGACACGCTGATCGGCCACCACCTGCCGCTGCTGCTGAAGACGGCGGGTGCGATCGGCTCCGACTGGGACGCCTGGCACGCCCGCCCCATCAAGACGGTTTCCTAGTCGACGTTCGCCGAGCAAGCCGCCACAGCACATCGACTACAGGTAGGGCCGCGTGATCAGCTCGATCGCGTGCCCCGCGGGGTCCTTGAAGTAGACCCCACGGCCGCCGTGCCCGTGGTTGATCTCGCCGGGCCGCGTGGTCTGCGGATCCGCCCAGTGCTCGATGCCCCGCTCGACGAGCCGCGCGTAGGCGCGGTCGAACAGCTCGTCGTCGACGAGGAAGGCGTAGTGCTGCATCTGGATATCGACCGGCGGTTCGGCGAACTGCAGCAGCACGCCCCCGTCGAGCATGACGTTGACGAACGGCCCCCACGACGGGGCCTCGGCGACTTCCAGCAGTTCACGGAAGAAGCGGGCCGACTCGTGGCGGTCCTTGGCGGCGATGATGGTGTGGTTGAAGGTGACGGTCAAGGAAGTCCTTTCGATCGGTTGGGTGGACAGCGCGGAAGCGGATGCTCCCGGCGGTCCACGCGCGCCGATCAGACCGTCACCGGATCGCCTTCCCGTGTGTGGCGCGAGGCCGTTCCGGTGATCACGTCGTCAGCCTACGTGCTGATGTCCGGATATGGCAACGAGAAGTGCGCCAGCCGCCGCGCGTACTCCTTCTGGAACTCCAGCGGCCCGTGGTCCCGCTCGAACATCCCGATGAACAGCGTCAGCGTCAGGAACGGGTGCGCGCCCAGCTCGAAGAGCTTGACGTAGTCGTGCCCGGCCAGCGCCGCGCGCTCCTCCTCCTCGAACGCCAGCCACGTCGAGGATTCCGCGCCCACGCAGTTCAGGATCCGGTTCGCCTGCGTCTCCTCCCACCACGCGACCGTCCCGGCCGGGTCCTCGCGGTAGCGCTCGACCAGCTCCGGGTCGCGGTCGACGGTGAACAGGAACTTGTCCAGCAGGTACTTGCTCACCGCGGACCTCCCGGGTACCAGGTGAAGTAGGCCTCCATCGTGTGGAACAGGTCGTAGGTGTCGACGTAGTCGACCCGCTGCCCCTCCCCCGCCACACCCATCATCAGCATGAAGTCCATGAACCCGTGGGTGGCGTTGCCGGGCAGGTGCAGGCTTTCCAGCGTGACCTCGCCCAGGCACTTCTCGATGTCGCCGTTGGCGATCCAGTCGACGGCCTTGCGGTCGAACTCCGGATCCGGCCCGTGCGGCCCGAACTGCCGCGGACCGCCCAGTTCGAGCGAGAGGTGCCCGGTGCCGATGACGGCGACCCGCTGGTCCGACGGCCACGACTCGATCAGCTGCCGGATCGTCCGTCCCAGTTGGACGAACCGCTTCGGCTGCGGCAGCGGCGGCGCGAAGATGTTGGTGTAGATCGGGACGATCGGCAGGTCGTTCTGCGGCCGCAGCGTGATGATCGGGCACGTGATCGAGTGGTCGATGCGCAGTTCGTTGGAGAACGCGAGGTCGAAACCGGCGTCGAGACCTTCCCGCAGCACGTACGCGGACAGGTCCTCCTGCCCCTTCAACAGCATCCGCGGCAGCCCGAACTCGCGTTCCTCGTTGTAGAAGTTCGCGTCGTAGAAGGGCGCCTTGCCGACCAGGAACTGCGGCATGTTGTCCAGCCACAGCTGGTGGAAGTGGTCCGAGCCGACCATCACGAGCACGTCCGGCCGGGCCCGGGTCAGGGTCTCGCGGAACGCCTCGACCTTGCGGACCCACTCGTCCGCGAAGTCCGGGCGGTCCGCGCCGGTGGCCGTGCTGGCCCGGTAGTAGAACGGGTGGTGCGTGGACGCGATCACCGCGACCAGTTCAGCCATGGTTGCCTCCTGCCGGTGGGACGGGCCGGTTGTTGAGGTCGACGGACAGGAAGATCTCGTTCGCGACGGGCGTGCGCAGTTCCTCGGCGAGCTGCCCGATGAGCCCCGCGGCGCGGGCCAGCAGGGCGAACCCACGCAGCAGTTCCAGCGGCAGCCCGAGGTCGGCCAGCGCCGCGCCGCACGCGCCGGCTCCGTTGAGCGGCAACGTCTTCCCCAGCACCTGCGGGTGCACGCGCCCAATGGCCTCGAACAACGCGAGGTGCGGCCCGAACTTGCCCTCCTCGCGGGCGATCTCGAACAGCCGCGGGGTGCGGGGATCGCCGTTCTTGTGTACGTGGTGGCCGAGCCCCGGGATGAACCGGCCCGCCGCACGCTCGGCCCGCACGATCTCCAGCGCCAGCTCGTCGTCGACCGGCCGGTCTGTTGTGGACAGTGCGTGGTGCAGGAACCGGCCGCAGTCCTCGGTCACGCCGAGGAACCGGGAGCCGCCGCCGAGCAGTCCGGCGGCCAGCGCGCCCTGGATCGAATCGGGCGCCGACAGATACGTCAGCCGCGTCACGATCGCGGTCGGGGTGAACCCGTGATCGGCCAGCGCGGCGAGCACGGCCTCGAACACCCGCGTCTCGCCCTTGCTGGGCCGCCGCTGGGTGGCCAGCCAGAACGCCAGCTCGCCGAAGCCGACCTCGCCCATCACGTCCCGCGCCAGGTCCTGGCCCAGCAACGTGATCTTCTCCAGCGACGACGCACCCAGTGCTGTGGGGTACTGGGCTGTCGGATACTCAGGCACCTTCCTCCTCCAGCCACTTGCGGATCTCCGCGCCGTGCTCGTCCAGCTCCGGCGGCGGCAGGCGGTAGGACACCGGCGTCCGCGAGAACCGGATCGGGTGCCGTGTCGTGGGGATGCCGCCGACCGTCACGACCGGGTCCAGCTCGAACCGCTCGGCCATCGCGAACCCGCCGTCGATGGTGTTGATCGGCCCGCACGGCACCCCGGCGTCCACCAGCAGGTCGAACCACTCCACCGCGCCCCGGTGCTTGAGCCGGTCCACGAGGATCGGCCGCAGCTCCTCGCGGTTGGCGGTGCGGTCGGCGTTGCGGGCGAACCTCTCGTCCTCCGCGATCTCCGGGATGCCCAGGACCTGGCAGAGCTTGACGAACTGGGCATCGTTGCCCGCGGCCACGATCAGGTCGTTGTCCGCCGTCGGCAGCGGTTCGTACGGGAACACGCTCGGGTGCGCGTTGCCCATCCGGTACGGCACGGTGCCGCCCGCCACGTACGCGGAACTGTGGTTGACCAGCCCGGTCAGCGCCGAGGACAACAGGTTCACCTCGACGTGCTGTCCCTTCCCGGTCGCCTCCCGGTGTCGCAACGCCGCCAGGATCCCGATCACCGCGTGGTTGCCCGCCATCACGTCGAACACCGAGATGCCCGCGCGGTACGGCGGCCCGTCCGGATCGCCGGTCAGCGACATCAGACCGGAGATCGCCTGCACCATCAGGTCGTAACCCGGCACGTCCCGGCCGGCGCCGGAGCCGAAGCCGCTGATCGAGGCGTAGACGATGCCCGGGTTGCCCTCCCGCACGGCCTCGAAGTCCAGGCCGTACTTGCCCAGCCCGCCCGGCTTGAAGTTCTCGATCAGCACGTCGGCCCGGCGCGCCAGCTCCCGCGCCACGCCGGCGTCGGCCGCGTCGCGGAGGTCCAGCGCGATCGACCGCTTGCCCCGGTTGATGCCGAGGTAATAAGTCGACACACCGTCGCGCACCGGCGGCATCCACGAGCGCGTGTCGTCCCCGGCCGGGCCCTCCACCTTGACCACGTCCGCGCCCAGGTCGGCGAGGAGCATGGTGGCGTACGGGCCCGCCAGGATCCGGGAGAAGTCCGCGATCAGGACACCCGAGAGCGGGCCGCTGTTCGGACTCATGTCCGTCATGCGTCCGCGTGCTGCACGGCGACGCCGTCGCCCGTGTAGTCCGTGTAGGTGTAGGGGTTGGGGATCACCTCGGTCGCCGGGATCTCCGGCTCGCGGGCCTGCTGCCACGCCTCCTCGCCCATGGTGGACCGCGCGTAGGACACGGTCGCCTCGACCGCGGCCCGTGCCCGGTCCAGGCCCGGGACGACGAGCTGGTGGTCGCGTTTGACGACGGTCCCGTTGACCAGCACGGTGTGCACGTCGCCGCGCCCGGCCTGGTAGACGACGTGCCCGTAGGGGTGCAGGAGCGGGAACATCACCGGCGAGCGGTCGTTCTTGACGAGCACCACGTCGGCCTTCTTGCCCGGGGTGAGCGAGCCGATCCGGTCGTCCAGGCCGAGGGCGCGGGCGCCGCCGATGGTGGCCCACTCGACGACGTCGCGGGCGCGGAGTTTGTTGTGCACCACGGTTTCGCCCGCCGCGTGGGCTTCGAGGTGCTCGCGCGACCGGTCCGCGGACAGGGTCGCGCGCATGGCGGAGAACAGGTCGCCGCTCCACCACACGCTGGTGTCCATCGACAGGGAGACGGGGATGCCGTGGCGGCGCAGCTGCCAGGTGGGCGGGTAGCCCTGGCCGGCGCTCTGCTCGCTCTCGGTGGAGACCGACGCGGTGCCGCCGGAGGCCGCGATGCGCTGGTAGGAGTCCTCGCTCAGGGTGGCCGCGTGCACGTAGGTGACGCCGGGCGTGCAGAAGCCGTTGTCCCACATGAGGCGGATGCCGTCGTCGCCGGTGGCGCCCCAGACGCCGGCGTGCGTGGTGACGCGCAGGTCGAGTTCGCGGGCGGCCTCGAAGGCGCCCTTCTCGGGGAACGCCGCGTCGCCGGTGACGTCGAAGGCCAGCTGCAGGCCGAGCATGTCGTCGCGGGAGGTGAAGTGGCGGTCGACGAACGCGCGGAACTCCTTGGAATTGGCCCATTCCCAGGGCGCGCCGAGGAGGTTGCCGTAGGCGAGGACGAAGCGGCCGGGCACCGCGCGCAGTGCCTCGACGGCGGCGTCCCCGTGTTCTGGGGTCTGCAGGCCGTGGGACCAGTCGACGGTGGTGGTGACGCCGGCGTCGAGTGCCTCGATGGCGGACAGCAGGTTGCCGGCGTGGATGTCCTCGGGGCGGAAGATCTTGCCCCAGTTCAGGTAGTAGAAGACGAAGTACTGGGACAGCGTCCAGTCGGCGCCGAGGCCGCGCAGGGCGGTCTGCCACATGTGCCGGTGGGTGTCGACCATGCCGGGCAGGAGGATGCCGCCTCGCGCGTCGACGACGGTTGTTCCGGGCGGTGCTTCCAGGTTGTGCCCGACCTGCTCGATGCGGTCGCCGCGGACGAGGAGGTCGCCGCCGTCGAGGTCGCCGATCGCCGGGTCCATGGACAGGATCGTGGCGTCGCGGAACAGTATGGGGCCGGTCATGGGTCACCTCGTGGTGGTCGTGGCCCGTGCGCGCAGCACGCGGGCGCGGGCGGTGAGGGGGACGGCGGCGGCGAGCAGCCCGAGCGCGAGCGCGCCGAGGCCCCACCACGGGCCGAAGTGCAGGTTCAGGGCGTGGTCCAGGGACCAGGCGCCGGGCCCGGTGAATGCGAGGACGAGGGCGAGCGCGCCGTAGCAGAAGGGCACCTCGCAGCCGCCCCGCTGCGCCCAGAAGCCGTTGGGAGCGGTGGCGACCGCGGCGACGGCCATGGTCCCGATGATCGCCGCGGCGCCGCCGGGGGTGAGCAGCCCCAGCGCGAAGCTCCCGGCGCCCGCGAGCTCGGCCAGTGCCGCGACGACGACGAGCCGGCGCCCCGGGACGAAGCCCCACTGTTCGAAGACCTGGGCGGTGCCCGCGCGGCCGGCGCCGTGGAACCAGCCCAGCAGCTTCTGCGTGCTGTGGCCGAACAGCAGCGCGGCGAGCAGGAGCCGCAGCAGCGCCAGACCGAGGTCCATCACCGCACCTCTTCACTTTCGGACCAGTGTCCGTCTGACGGACAGCTTGGTCCCGGGTGGCGCGGAAGTCAAGGGCGCGGGCGTCAACGGGTTGGAGGGCGTGCACATTCAGGCACACCGGCATACGCGCGGATGCGCGCAGCGGGGAACCGCCGCGGGGAGGTGCTTGCGAACCGCTCTCAGGCCTGCAGGGGAACCGGACTGGCGCCGGCGTCCGGCTCCACAACCGCCACAGGGCGGCCCAGATATCGGCGCACGGTCGTCCGCAGATGGTCCGCGTGCTGGTAGATGTCCTCGGACGATTCGATGGGAATGCGCGTCTCGACCTTGTTCTCGTCGAACACGCCGAGGTACTTCTGGCTGCGGTTGAACCAGAGCCGCGCGATGGGCTTGCGGTTGTTGTCGTCGAGCAGGACGCCTGCTCGTTGAGGAACTGCCGCATGGCCTTGTCGACCAACGGCACGAACTGGTCGCGGACCCGCTGAGTGAAGGAGCCGCCGTAGACCCGGGTGGTCAGGAAACGCACCCATTCGTCTTCCGGCTGTTTGAACTGAGCCGCCGACACGCGCTTCAACTGGCCGATGTACTTCGATTCACCGGCGCCAGCTTGGCGAGCTCCGGCAGGAGGGTCTCGTCGATGTCCGAGAAGTTCAGCACCAGGAAGGGCTTGGAGTCCATGCGGTTGGGCGCGTCGAGGTCGGTGTAGAACTCGTAGACCTCACCGTTGGTCAGGATGGCGATCCGCGCGTTCGTGACCGCGAAGTACCGGAAGAGCTGCGGTGCGTGCTCGATGCGCAAGGGATCGTTGATCTTCTTGACCTCGATGAGCACCTGGACCTGGCCATTGGCTTTCACCAGCACTTTGATGGTCCGGTTTGCCGGTGCCCGCAATCCCAGTCGACCGGGGCCGAGTCCAAGAGTCCGCAACGGACGGTCAACGCACCTGCGACGTCTCCAGCGGCACCTCGTCCGAGCGCACCAGCCCGAGCTGCACCGTCTGGCGGCCGATCGCCGCGTCGAGGGTCCAGTCCACCGCGGTCCGGATGCGGTTTCCCGGCATCGCCATCAGGTGGTAGCCGCGGGTCACCGCCTTCGCCGGCAGGCCCGACAGCGGGACGTGCAACGGGTTGGCCGCCGCCTGGGCGCCGCCCAGGTCGACCACGAAACCGAGGTCGTGGTGCTTGTACTGGCGCACCTCGCCGTACCCGAGGGTCGCCGCCACGTTGAGCCCGGCCAGCGTGCCCTGCCGCGTGGCGTGCTGGGCCGTCATCGCCGTCACCTCGCCCGGCCGGGTCAGGTCCGGCACCGCCGCGGCGTCCCCGCAGGCGAACACCTCCGGGTGGCCGGGCACGACCAGCGTGGGCTCGACGCAGAGCCGCCCCCGCTGGGTCGCGACACCCGCGGACTCCACCAGCGGGTCGGGGCGCACACCGACGCACCACGCGAGCGTCCGGGTGGGCACGAAATCGCCGGTAGTCAACAGCACGCCGTCGGTCGTCGCCTCCTTCACCGACGTCTCCGTCATGATCTCCACACCCCGCCGCCGCAGCACGCGGTCCGCGGCGCGCGACAGCCTGCGGTCCAGCTCGGGCAGCACCTTGGGCGCCAGGTCCAGCAGCAGCCACCGCATCCGCTGCCCGTCCAGCTCGCGGTGGTGCCGCGCGATGGCGCTGGTGAACAGCGGTCCCTGCGCGGCCACCTCGGTCCCGGTGTAACCGGCGCCGACCACGACGAACGTGCAGCGCGCGTCCCGCTCCGCCGGGTCGTCCGCCGCGGCCGCCAGCTCGACCTGCCGGATCACGTGATCACGCAGGAACAACGCCTCCGACACGCTGCGGAACCCGTGCGCGTGCTCGGCGATGCCGGGGATCGGCAGCAGCTTGTTGACGCTGCCGACCGCGATGATCAGGCGGTCGTACTCGAGCCCACGCGACGTGCCCTCCGGGTCCACGTACGTCAGCTTGCGGTCGTCCAGCGCCAGCGCCGTCACCTCGCCGAGCGCGAGCCGGATCCCGGGCAGCGCGGCGGGCAGCGACACGGTGACGCGCCGCGGGTCGATCACCGCCGCCGCGACCTCGGGCAGCAGCGGCAGGTACAGGAAGTAGTCGGTGCAGTTGACCAGCACGATCTCCGTGCCGGAATCCGGCGGGAGGGTCTTGAGCAGTGCACGGGCCGCCGAGAAGCCGGCGAAACCGCCGCCGACGATCACGATGCGCTTGGTCATGACGCCTCCCCCGTCCGGTCAGGGCACGATCGAATCCACGTATCCGCCGTCCACGCGCACTGCCGCCCCGGTCGTCGCCGACGCCTGCGGCGAGCTGAGGTAGACCACCATGTTCGCGATCTCCTCCGGCCCGATCAGGCGCTGCAGCAACGACTGCGGCCGGTGCACGCGCATGAACTCCTTCTGCGCCTCGTCCCACGGCAGGTCGCGGTCGACGAGCTGGTACACGAAGTCCTCCACGCCGCCGGTGTGCGTCGGCCCGGCGATCACGGCGTTCACGGTCACCCCGGTGCCCGCGGCGGCCTTCGCGAAACCGCGGGAAACGCCCAGCAGCGCCGTTTTCGACATGCCGTAGTGGATCATCTCGGCCGGGATGACGATCGCCGAGTCGCTCGCGATGTACTGGACGCGGCCCCAGCCCCGCTCGGTCATGCCGGGCAGATAGGCGCGGGTGAGCCGCACCGCGGCGAGCACGTTCACCTCGAAGTACCGGCGCCACTCGTCGTCGCTGATCTCCAGCGGATCGGCCGACCCGAAGATGCCCAAATTGTTGACCAGGATGTCGGCGCGCGGCAGCTGGTCCAGCGCGTCACGCGCGCCCTGCTCGCTCGCGATGTCGGTGACCACCGGCACCACCTGGGCGTCAGGCACCTCCGCGGTCAGCTGCTCGATCGCCTTCGTCACCTTGTCCGTGCTGCGGCCGTTGACGGCGACCCGGGCGCCGGCCCGCGCCAGCCCGAGCGCGATCGCTGCACCGATGCCCTGCGTCGAACCGGTGACCAGTGCCGTCTTCCCGCTCAGATCGAGACGCATGCAGCGATGGTATGGGCGGCGGGCCGGGGCCGCAGGGCTTCACCCGGCGGTCGCGGCGAACATGAAGCAGCCGTAAGCGACGTTGCGGCTGTGCACCTCGACCACCCCGGGCGCGGCCAGCACCTCGCCGAGCGCGGCGACCGGGTCGGTGCCGTCGTGCACCGTCGTCGCGGGGTGGATCCAGCCGCGGTGGTCGTACGCGCGCAGCACCTGCGGCCGGCCCAGCCACTCCCGCGGGTACTCGTCCGTGCGCGCGGGCCCGCCGCAATCCCTGGCGTGCACGAACACGGCGCCGATCTCGCGGTAGGGGCTCGCTTTCCCGGGCAGCCGCGGCTCGTACCCGAACAGCAGGCAGCGTTCACCCGTCCTGGCGTCGCGAAGGCAGCACCGCAGCGGTTCCCCGCCGTCGGCGTAGATTCGCTCGACCGGGCGACCCGACACGTCGAGTCCGCCGGCGCGCACGCAGTTCAGCTCGCCGGGGTCGATCGGGTGGACCCGGAACCGGACAGCAGCAGTGGTCATGGCACCAGCCTGGCCGCACGGGAACGGCCAGGCTGGCGGTTTTCCGACGTCGCGTCAGCTCGCCGCGGCCACCTCCCGGATCTCGGCGGCGGTCAGCTCGCGGCCGTACAGGCGGAAGTCCGCGACCGCGCCGTCCAGGTAGGGGTGTTTGACGTTCTGCGAGCGGCCCAGGTAGTTCAGCTGCGTCGCGCCGAGCAGCAGCGGGCTCATGCGGGGCGCCGGGTTCTCCCCGGTCAGCTCGCCGTCGAAGTACAGCCGGATCCGCTCGCCCAGCGTCACCGCGACGTGCGTCCACACCCCGGCGGTCAAGGGCACCGCGGCGTCTGCAAAGTCCTCGCCCTCCATGCCGGCCAGCTTCATCGCGAAGCGGGCCCGACCGAGGCCGGTGCGCGGCGTGAGGAAGGCGTAGGACTGGGCGTTGAACCCGAGGTCGAAAACGCGCGTGGAGTTCACGATGGTGTCGGCCCGCACCCACATCGCGATCGTCGCCGCGGTGAGGTTCGCCAGCAGCCCGGACGGCAGCCGCACGTGCGCACCGGCGCCGTCGAGCTCCACGCCGCGATCGCCGAACACCGCGCCGCCGGCGAGCTCCGCGTCCGGCCACCGGCCGGTGCTCTCGCGCGCGTCGCGCAGCGGGAACACGGCGACCGTCCGCGGCGCGGGACGCGACGGCGGCAGCGCGAAGTACACGCTGTAATGCTCGTGGTGCACGTCCGGGAACGGGCTCAGCCGCAGTCGCCGGTCCCCGGCCTGCACGCTGAACTCCGCCCGCCCCGGCTCGCGCCGCAGCGACCGCGGGTCGACCGTGGGGATCACCGCGGGCACGGAGTCGCCGTGGCGGGCGGCGAGCACCAGCGGGCCGTAGGTGAGGGCGTGCACGGCCGGGTTGTCCGGCGCCGGCCGCCATTGAACGGTCATCGGCAGCCGCAGCTCCACCACGTCACCGTCGCGCCACCGCCGCCGCACCACGGCGAACCGGCCGGGCTCGGCGCGCACCGCCTCGCCATTGACGAACAGCTTCGCGTGCGTCGCCCAGGACGGGATCCGCACCCGCAGCGCGAAAGCACCGGCACCGGAAACGTGCAGCCGCACGGTTTCGTCGTAGGGGTACTCGGTCTCCAGCCGGATCCGGACACCGCCGTAGTCCACTTCGGACGGTATGAACTGGTTGACCCACAGTCCGTCGTCGGCGGCGTAGTAGATGTTCTCGGCGTACTTCACGTGCGTCTCCAGGCCGGTGCCGTGGTCGCAGGTGAAGTTGCGGTAGTCACTGGAGTACGTGCCGGGGTCCGACACCACGCCTTCCTTGCCCTTGCGCTGCGCGCCGGGGACGAGGCCGGTGTAGTAGGTGACGAACCCGTGCGCGGAGTCCGGGTCCTGCTCCCCCAGCATCTGGTTGAGCAGGGTCCACTCCGAGTAGTCCAGGTAGTCGGTGCGCGACGGATCCCGCAGGAACAGCAGACGGCTCAGCTTGAGCATGTTGTAGCTGTTGCAGTTCTCGCAGGTGTTCTCGCCGAGCTGGCTGACGATCTGGTCCGGCGGGCCGAAGAACTCGGCGTTGGCGTTGCCGCCGATGACGTAGGTGTGGTGGTGCACGACCTGGTCCCAGAAGTAGGTCGCGATCGTGCGGTAGTACTCCTCCCCGGTGGCGTCCCATTCGACCGCGGCGCCGACGATCTTGGCGATGTCGGTGTTGGCGTGCCGCCCGGCGAGCGTGTCCCGCCGCTGGGACAGCGGCACGAAGATCTCGTCGTGGTCGAACAGCTTCGCCGTCTCCAGGTGCTGCCGGTCGCCGGTGATGAGGGCGAGGCTAGCCAGGGTCTCGTTCATGCCGCCGAACTCGGTGTGCAGCACCTTCTGCTGCGCCTCGCGCGTCAGGTTCACCATGCGGGCGCGGGCCCACCGCGCCATGCCGAGCAGCACGTCGAGCGCCTGCCGGTTGCCGAGCAGGCGGTACTGGTCGAGCAGCCCGGCCATGATCTTGTGGATCGTGTAGTAGGGCGCCCACACCACCTTGCCCGCTTCGAGATCGGCGAAGGCCCGCTCGGGGAAGGCCGAGAGGTAGCCCTCGGTGAACCCGGCTGCGGGCGCGGCAGCCTGGCATTCGGCCAACACGGCGACGATGCTCGCGCCCTTGGCGGCCAGCTCGGTGTCGCCGGTGTTGGCGGCCGCCAGCGCGAGACCGGACAGCAGGTGGCCGGTGGTGTGGCCGCGCAGCTGGATGTCGGGCGCCTCCCAGCCGCCGCAGGGTTCGGCCGTGCTGGGCAGGCCCGCGGTGACCCGGAACATGTGCAGCAGCCGGTCGGCGTCGACGAACCGCAGGTACGCGACGGTCCGCTCCATGTTCTGCCGGTAGCGCGAGTCGAGCAGGCGGACGCGGCCGAGTTCGAGCGGGCGCGGCCGGGCGGTGTCCGCGACCGCGGTGGCCGGTGGCAGCGCCGCGACCAGCCCCGCCGCCGCAACCAGCCCGAAGACACCGCGCCGGGTGAAGGCCGTCATCGGATGTCCTCCCCGGGATACGGCACCAGCCGGGCGGTGTGCGCGGCCGCGGCGGCGGAGGGCAGCCCCGCAACCAGCCCGAACACACCACGCCGGGTGAACACGGTCATCGGATCTCCTCCCCGGGATACGGCACCAGCCAGGCGATGTCCGCGACCACCGTGGCGGGTGACAGCGCGGCAACCAGCCCGAACACACCACGCCGGGTGAACCCCGTCATCGGATTTCCTCCTGGCGGTACGGCACGAGCCGGGCGGGCCCGACCAGCCCGTAGGCCTGGCGGGTGGCGATGCCGAACACCGCGGGATTGCTCACGCGCAGCCGGTTGAGCAGCGTCGTGGCGACCTCGACCTCGATGCTGTTGCGGCCGGGGCGCAACCACGGCCCGACGTCCACCACCGGGTCGAGCACGTCGGCCGGCGGCAGGGCGCGGCCGTTGACCTTGACGCGGTAGGTGTCGAACACCTCGCCGAGTTCGAGGTAGGCGCCGAGGCCGGGACGCCACGAGCCCAGGTCCACCGTCGTGCGGTAGCGGCCGACGCCGGAGACGTCCTGCAGTTCCGGGATCGCCGTCCACGGGGCCAGGGCGGTCAGGCTGAGCCGGTGCGTCGTCTTGACCGTCTCGGTGGGCGTCGCGCCGGGGTGCCAGTCCTCGACCTCGAGGTCCCACGCGGTGAGCGGCACGGGCGCGGGCACCGCGTCCACGGTGGTGCGGACGACACGACCGGTGGACAACGTGGTCGAGTAGGCGCCGGCCGCGGTGGCGCGCAGGACCAGCTTGCCGCCGTCGAACCGGACGTCGCCGTCGGAGGCGGTGGCGTGCGGGGCGCCGCCCGGGCCGAAGCCGACCAGCATCGACTGCCCCGGGTTGAGCGCGACCCGCACGCGCACCCGGTCTCCGGCGCGCTCGAAGCGGCCGATGCGCTCGACGCGCCCCGTCCACGCGTCGAGCAGGTACGGCACCGCCGAGCGGTCGCGGGAGGTGAGCCAGACGTCCTGGTCCACGGCGGTGATCCGGCGGTTCTCGGCATGCCGGGCGTTGGCGACGTAGTAGTAGTCCACGCCGTCCTCGACCCGGTGCACGGTCATGATCGTCGACCGGTCGTACTCGACGTCGCGGGTCACGCCGAGGTCGGCGAGCGCGCCGGGAATGCCGTTGGCGTCCGCGGCCACCCGCACCCGCGGCAGGGCGGCGAGCTGGGCCAGCAGGGTCCGGAGCTGGTCGTTCTCGCCGGGCAGGGCGATGCCGGCCGCGTGCACGTCGGTCCAGCTGCCGACCACCACGATCGGCAGGTCGGCGCGGGCGAGGTCGAGCAACCGCCGCGCGGCGTGCACGGACAGGGTGTGTTCCTTGTTGCGGAAGATGTCGCCGTCGAGGACCAGCGCCTTGTACGCGGGACCGTCGGGGGCGAGGCGGCCGTCGCGCACGACCGCGCTGGGCAGGTCGAGCATCGCCTCGCTGAGGAAGCCGTGGGTCCAGCCGACGGGGATGCCGTCGTTGGTCGCCCACGGCGCGCCGATGCCGGTGGACGTCCAGCCCTTCTGCCGGAAGAACGCGATGTCGGTCTTCTGCACACCGGCGCGCAGCACCAGTTGCGTGCGGGCGAACCAGCCCGCGATGTCGGGGACGTGGCCCCACGTCGGCTGGCGGGGCCCCCACGCCTCGGCGTAGCCGATGCCATTGCCGTTGTACGGCGAGAACGCCGCGAAGCCCGGCCACGCCGCGCCGGGCGCGGACGCGTAGGAGAACCCGTGCAGGACGGCCTGGTTGACGCCACCGGCGAAGACGCTGCCCATGGTCTGCAGCACCTTGTCCCAGGTGGTGCTGTAGGCGCCGTTGGCGTAGGCGGCGGACTCGCAGGACAGCAGCTGCCGCCCGCCCATGTCGCGGCCGGAGGCGAGCACGCGGTAGTCGTCGAGGTTCTTGAAGCCCAGCGACTCGCTCTCCGGCACGTCGAGCAGCGCGGCGCTGCGGATCGCGTCGGTGGGCAGGCCGTAGGGCTGCACGCGCAGGGTCATGCCGAGGCTGTGCGCGAAGTCGCGCAGCGGGAGCAGGTGGTTGTCGTGGTAGAGGTCGGAGAGGACCTGGTTGTGGTCGTCGCGGACGTGGTTGGTCGTCTCGGCGTCGAAGGTGAACGGGTACTTCTCGTTGCGCTGCACGATGACCGGCAGGTACGGCAGCAGGTCGTAGCCGGCGCGGCGGCGGAACTCGGCGAGGTGATCGGGCGTCCAGGGGGTCGCCTCGGTCTCGATCTCCAGCGAGTCCTCGAACAGGTCGCCGCCGGTCTCGCGGAGCAGGCGGCGGATGGCCGGGGTGAGGATGACCGAGTTCCACACGTCGATCACGGCCTGCACGCCGGCGCGGCTGAAGTGGTCGACGACGTAGGACGCCGGCTCGGTGTGCGGGCCGGCTTCCGGTTGCTGCGCGGAGCCCCGCAACCAGTAGGCGATGACGGCCCAGGTGCCCTCGGGCGCGGTCCAGGTCTCGCCGTCGCCGAGGGTGCGGACGGTCGCGGGGTCGAGGGTGACGGTGGCGGCCGTGGTGGATCCGATGACCTTGGCGACCTGGACGGCGAGGAGGCCCTGCTTGTGCACGCCCTCCTCGGGCGGCTCGACGGCGGCCGGCGGCGGTCCGGAGTAGACGGTGCCGCCCTGCGCGTAGGTCACGCCGTGGGCGAGTTCCTTGCAGGCGGCGGGGTCGTCGGGGGTGATTGTGGGGACGGCGGTCGGCCAGCACGGGCCGAGCGCCAGATCGACGCGCAGGTGGCGGTCCTTGGCGCGGCGCAGGGCGGTCTCCACGGCGGCGAGCCAGGCCGGGGTGCCCCAGCCGTGGCCGGCGGGGTCGAGGTCCGCGCGGGCGCTGTGGTGCACGTCCTGGATCTCGACGCCGCCGAAACCGGCGTCGGCGATCTGGTCGACCTCGCGGGCGATCTCGCGCAGATCGACCAGGCCGTGCGGCCACCACCAGCGGAACTTGGCGGCGGTGTCGGTGCCGGGAGTGGCGAAGCGCTGCGCGAAGGGTCTGCCGGGCGCGGCCAGCGCGGGCGGGATGGAAGGAAGCGCCGCGGCGAGCCCGAAGGCGGCGCTGGCGCCGAGGAAGGTGCGGCGGGTGAGTCTGGTCATGGGAAACTCCGGGGGTTGGGGATCGAAGGAGGCGCCGGTGCCGCCCCCGGCCGAGGGCGGCACCGGTTCAGTGGATCGAGCCGGTCAGCGGCCCTGGTCGAGGCGCGCGGTCACCACGGCCTGCGGCCGCAGCACCAAGGGGCCGGCCAGGCCAGGCGACAGGATCGTGTTCTCGCCAGGCTTCAACGGTGTGGCGTCCACTGGGTAAAGGTGCAGCGGTTGAGTACGGTCATTGGGGAGACTCCGGGGATGGGGATGCTGCGGGATGGCCGCAGCGTGCGGGAACTGGACACGGCGAACACCACCGAAGCGGAGCTGCTGGCGTTCTCGATGGGCGAGGGGGCCGTCGAG